>JAEMGR010000038.1 GCA_016458225.1 Myxococcaceae bacterium JPH2
TGGTCTCCGCGTCGAACAGCTCGGTGGCGTACTTGCAGCCCACCCAGAGCCCCTCCGGGCCATGGGCCGCCTCGAACGTCAGGTCCAGCTCGGCGGTGTGGTTGTCCAGCAGCGCGACATCGAGCGACAGCCCATCCCCCAGCGAGAGCGCGCGAGGGATGTCGTAGTCGTCGAGGACGAACGCGATGTTGTACAGCTCTCGTCGCGACGAGCCCGGCTGCGCCGCCGCGAGCACATGGTCGAACGGGCAGTGCCCATGCGCGAGCGCACCAATGGTGCTCTCTTTCACCCGAGCCAACAGCGCCGTCATCGACCCTTCGACCGGCACCTGGATGCGCAAGGGGACGAAGTTGGTGCAGTCGCCCACCAGGGAACGGATGCCAGGGACATCGCGCCCCGAGACCGCGGTCCCGAGCACGAAGTCGGCCTGCTGACTCCAGCGATGCAGCACGGTGGCCAGGGCCGACACCACGCACATGAAGGGTGTGGCCCCTTCGCTGCGCCCGAGCGCGTGAAGTCGGGCCATGAGCGCCGCGGGCACTCGCCGCGACCGTCGAGCCCCTTGGAATGAAAGCCGAGACGGGCGCGGGCGATCCGTGGGGAGGAGCACCATCGGAGGCGCTTCGGCGAGCGCGCGTCGCCACCACCCAAGCTCGGTCGCCATCGCGCGAGCCGTGAGGTGCTCGCGCTGCCACCCCGAGAGGTCCGCGTACTGAAGAACAGGCTCCGCGAGCGGTGATGACTGCCCCGAGACGAAGGCGGCATAGAGCGCGGCCAGCTCACGCGCGAGCAGTCCCACCGACCAGCCGTCCGCCACCAGGTGATGCAGCGACAGCACGAGCACGTGCGCGTCGTCCGCGAACCGCAGCAACGTGCCGCGCCACAACGGCCCCGTGGACAGGTCCATGGGGTGCTGGCCGTCTCGCGCGGCCTGGGCATCCAGGGCCGCCTGGCGCGACTCGGGCGATGCGCTCGGGACATCCACGACCGAGAAGGACTGGGGCGCGGGTGAATGAATGCGCTGCCAAGGCTCGCCCGCGCGAACCTCGAAGGTGGTGCGCAAGGCCTCGTGCCGGCGCACGACCTCCGTCCACGCCCGCTCGAGCACCGCCACGTCCAAGGCCCCGTGGAAGCGGAGGGCCAGCGGGATGTGTGAGGCCGTGGAGGCCGGGTCCAACTGCTGCAACACCCACAGCCGTCGCTGCGCGAAAGACGTCGGGGCGTCAGCGGTCCGAACCGCGCGCGGCTGAAGCGGTGGCAGCGCCGCGGTCTCCTGTTCTGCCGCGAGTCGTCGCGCGAGGCGCTCCACACTCAGGTCATCCAGCATCGCCGCGGCGGGGATGCGCTTGCCGAGTCGCGTCTCGATGCGGCCCTGGAGTTCGGCCGCGCCCAGCGAGTCCAGTCCCATCCGCGTGAGGGGCGCGCTCACGTCGAGCGTCGTGGCCCTCGCGCCCAGGACCGCGCGCAGCTCCTCCAGGAGGAGTCGCTCCACCTCGTCCGGTGGCCGAGACGCCGGTGCCTCGGCGCGCACCGGAGCGGGTGACGGGCCTTCATCGCGCCACACCACGTTCAGGGTGCCGTGGGCCAGTCCATCGCGGCAGGCGAACCGCTGCAGCTTCCCGCTCGAGGTCTTGGGAATGCTCCCAGGCGCGAGCAGTGCGACCACCTGGGGCTGGATCTCCAAGGCGCGAGCGATGGCTTCGCGCACCGCGTGGCCCACGGACGCCAGTGCCTGGGCATTGGAGGACTCCACCAGCTCGCGCGCCACTTCGGCCACCACCGCGAGCGCCTCGCCTCCCGAGGTCTCCACGGAGAAGGCCGCCACGCCCCCGGGGCGCACGCGAGGATGCGCGCGCTCGACCACGAGCTCGACGTCCTGCGGATACACGTTGCGGCCGCGCAGGATGATCAAGTCCTTGCGTCGCCCCGTGACGAGGAGCTGGCCATCCTCGGTCAGCACTCCGAGGTCGCCCGTGCGCAGGTAGTGCGCCTCGGCCTCCTCGGGATGGCTCACGGCCAGGCGTGCGTGGAACAGCGCCTCGGTCTCCGAGGGCTTGCGCCAATAGCCTTGGGCGATGCTCGGTCCCGAGACCCAGATCTCCCCGACCTCGCCCGGTGCGCGAGGCACGCGAGACTCGGGATCCACCACGCGCAGGCGCTGCGTCTCCAGCGTGGCACCGCAGCCGATGAGGGTGCGCGCGCCCGGTGCCTCGGGCTCGCATGCGACGACACGACCTTGTGCCAGCGCGGGTTCCTGCACGGGGTGGACGCGCGCCCCGCGCCCCTTGCGCTCGCCCGTGACGATGAGCGTCCCCTCGGCGAGGCCGTAGCAGGGAAGGAACGCCTCCGGCCTGAAGCCTCGCGGGCCGAACACCTGGGTGAAGCGCTCCAGCGTCGCGGCGCGGATGGGCTCCGCGCCACAGAACGCCACATCCCAACTGCTGAGGTCCAAGCCCTCCAGGTCCTCGGGTGTCGCGCGGCGTGCACACAGCTCGAAGGCGAAGTTGGGGCCGCCGCTGACCGTGGCACGCCGCTCCGAGATGGCTCGCAACCAGCGCAGCGGGCGCTGGAGGAAGTCCATGGGCGACATGAGCGTGACGGGGAAGCCCGCGAAGAGCGGCTGGAGGATGCCGCCGATGAGCCCCATGTCATGGTACGGCGGCAGCCAGATGACGCCGCGGCTCTCGGGGCCGACCTCGAACGCTCCGGCGATCAGCCGCAGGTTGTGCAGCAGGTTCGCGTGGCCGAGCATCACCCCCTTGGGGGTGCCCGTGGAGCCCGAGGTGTACTGGAGGAACGCCAGGGATTCGGGCCCGCACGCGGGCTCACGCCACGAAGCCTCACCGCCGGCGGGCAGCGTGTCCGTGGCCAGCCATTGCAGCGCACGGAAGTCCGGCGCCTGCTCGAACACGAAGTCCGTGAGCGACAGGATGCCGGAGGTGGTGAGCACCACCGTCGCCTCGGCGTCCTGAATGATGGCGCGCAAGCGGGGAAGGGTGCGCTCCAGCCGCGACGGGTCCGGTGGATACGCGGGCACCGCGACGGCCCCGGCCAACAGGCACCCGAAGAAGCCCGCGATGTACTCGAGACCCGGCGGATAGAGCAGCAGCACCCGCTGCCCCTCGACCCCCCTCGCCTGGAGCGCGACGGCGATGCGCCGCGCTCGCTCCTCCAGCCCGCGCGCGCCCAGGACTTCTTCGTCGCCTGAGTCGGGCTCCAGGAACGTGAACAGCCGATCCTGAATTCGTGAGTCCAATGCGCGCTGCTGCAACAGCGCGATGAGCGTCCTCGAAGTCTCGTGCATGGGAGAGCCCGTCGGTTCGATGTCCAATCGCGAACGGGCCGGTCATACCAGTCCATATGCGCGAGATTGGAAAAGACAGGAAAACTCACATGCACCTCCACTCGGAGGTGTGCAGCGGCGATTCAAACTTCTCGCATCACGCGCGACCGAACAGCCCCCTCAACCATCCCATCAAACTTCTCTTGGGAGGCACGACAGGCGGAGGCTCGGGTGGGCTGGCCTTCGTGGGTGGAGACGACGGATTGCGTGGCGCGGCAGCGGCCGGAGGCGGGCGGCTGTTCGCGCGAGGCGGCGACGATGCGGCCGGAGTGACCTCCGCTTCCAGGCGTGAGACGCGGGCGCGCGCGGCCTCGGGCGTGTCGCGCGTGGTGAACGTGCTGGAGACCTCGCGGCCCGTGGTGCCCTCGCGGGCCGTCACCTTGAGCAGCGACTCGTTGCTCACCTCGAAGGTGATGGTGACCTGCACGGCGCCGCGAGGCCGCCGAGGCAGACCCGAGAGCTTCAGCGTGCCCAGGTACTCATTGGCCGCCGCGCGATCCGAGTCGCCCTGGAACACGGACAGCTCCAGCTCCGTCTGTTCATCGCGGTGCGTGGCCACCGTGTAGCTCTTGGTGGCTGGCAGCGACACGTTGCGCTCCAGCACGGGCTTGAACCGGCCACCCGGCAGGCCCACGCCAATGGCCATGGGGAGCACGTCGATGAGCACGACGCCTTCGAGCTGTCCCAGGCTGTGCGCGAGCAACGCCGCGCCCAGCGCCACGGCTTCATCGGGGTGGACGCCCTTGCTGGGCGGCCGGCCAAAGAAGCGGGTGATCTTCTCGTGCACGAGCGGGAAGCGGCTCTGGCCTCCCACGAGGATGACCTCGTCGATGTCCTTGGGGCCCAGGTTCTTTGCGCGGAGGACCTCGTCGCAGACCTGGAGCGTGCGGTCGACGAGCTTCTCCGTCAGCTCGGTCAGCTTCTGCCGCGTGAGCGTGACGTCCAAGTCGTAGGGCTTGTCGTCAATCATCGTCACGAAGGCCACGTGCACGCGCATCTCCGAGCGCTCGGACAGCGCGCACTTGGCGCGCTCCGCCGCGTCGTTGATGCGCTGCAGCGCCACGCGATCGCCCTGGAATGTGCGGCCGGTGGTCTTCCGGAACTCGTTCAGCAGGTACTCGACAATCGCGTTGTCGAAGTCGATGCCGCCCAGGAATGTGTCGCCGCCGGTGGAGATGACCTCGTAGACGGTGTCCGCCAGCTCCAGCACGGACGCGTCGAAGGTGCCGCCGCCCAGGTCATAGACGAGCACGCGCTGGTTGAGCTTGCGCCCATAGCCATACGCGAGCGCCGCCGCGGTGGGCTCGTTGAGGATGCGCTCCACCACGAGGCCCGCCAGCTTCCCGGCCTCGCGCACCGCCTGCCGCTGGTTGTCGTTGTAGTAGGCCGGGACGGTGATGACCGCGCGAGAGATGGGCTGGCCGAGCTGGTTCTGCGCCACCTCGCGCACCTCGCGCAGGATGAGCGCGGAGATCTGCTGGAGCGAATAGATGCGATCGCCCAGGCGCACCGCGGCCTCGCCTCCGTCGCCCGGGGCGATCTCGTAGTGAAAGCGGTCCTTGATGTGTTGAACGATGGGCGATTCGTACGGGCGTCCCACCAGCCGCTTCGCGCCATAGACGGTCTGGCGCGGGTTGGTGAGCATCTGCCCCTTGGCCGGATGACCCACCACCAGCTTGCCGCGCGCATTGAGCGCGAGGATGGAGGGCACCGTGTTGTGGCCCTCGCGGCTGTGCAGCACCGCGGGCTTGGTGTTGCGCACGAACGCCGCGCAGGAGTTCGTCGTGCCCAGGTCGATGCCGATGACAGGGCCCGTGCGCTTGGGCTCCTCGGTGTTCAGCTCCAGCGCCGCCGCCGTCATGATGACCACGTCGCCCGGGGTCGGGCCCGCGGCGGGCGAGGGTGCGGCCGGCGCTCGGGCAGCAGGGCTCGCGACGGGGGCCGCGCTCAGCGGAGGGGGAGCAGGGGAGGGTGGGACGGTGTGGTCCGCAGGCCCGACACCGTTGGGTAACGGAGGTGTGTCGGATTGGGCATGCGGAAGGCTGGCGGCGGCCGACTCCAGGAAGCGCCGGGTCTGCGGATCGAGCTGCACGAAGCGCAGCCCCATGCCCGGAATGCCCTGGCCTTGCTGCCCCGTGACGAAGTGCACCACGGCCGAGGCGTAGACAATGCGCTCACCGCTCGCCAGGCGGAGGTCCAGGGTGACGGGCGTCCCGGGAGGCTTCACCGCCTTGGCGCGCAAATAGATGCCGCCTCGGGTGATGTTGCCTCCGTACTTCGCAAGGAACTCTTCGGGTGTCGCGAAGGGCAGCTTCACCACCAGCCCGACCGCCCCCTGATTCGATTCCGTCAATGCGCGGTCCCGAGACGTGAGTGCGTGCCGAGTATCGCCCGAAGTCCTGGCGAACGGGCGTCAAAAAAGGCCTTCTCCGTTGCGCACGCGCCTCGTAACTCGTATGGACACGCACCCGCGGGGCGCTGGTGCCTCGCGGGGCCTCCGGGAGCCCCCATGCTGAACCCCGATATCCGGCTGGCCCTCACCTTCGATGACGTCCTGCTGCTGCCGGCCGACAGCGCCATCGTCCCGCGTGACGCCGACCTGACGACCCGCCTCACGCGCAACCTCCGCCTGAACATCCCGCTGCTCTCGGCGGCCATGGACACCGTGACGGAAGCACGCACGGCCATCGCCATGGCGCAGGAAGGCGGCATCGGCGTCATCCACAAGAACATGACCCCCGAGCAGCAGGCGCTCGAGGTCCTCAAGGTGAAGAAGTTCGAGAGCGGCATGGTGGTGGATCCCGTCACCATCGAGCCTGACGCGCCGCTGTCCCGCGCCCTCGAGCTGATGCGCCACCACGGCATCTCCGGCATCCCCGTCGTGAAGGGCAAGCTGCTCGTCGGCATCGTCACCAGCCGCGACGTGCGCTTCGAGAAGAACGTCACGCAGAAGGTGGAAGCCGTGATGACGCGCAAGCTCATCACCGGCCAGGTGGGCATCAAGCAGGAAGATGCCCAGCGGCTCCTGCACGAGCACCGCATCGAGAAGCTCCTCGTCGTCAACGACGGGTTCGAGCTCAAGGGGCTCATCACCATCAAGGACATCGAGAAGCGCCGCACGCATCCGAACGCGGCCAAGGACGCCAAGGGCCGTCTGCTCGTCGCCGCCGCGGTGGGCGTGGGCGCGGACCGCGAGGCCCGCGTGGATGCGCTGAGCAAGGCCGGCGTGGACGTCATCGTGGTGGACACGGCCCACGGCCATCAGCGCGGCGTGGTGGACTCGGTGCGCGACACGCGCACGAACTTCCATGGCTTCGAGCTGATCGCCGGCAACGTCGCCACCGCCGAGGCCACTCGCGCGCTCATCCAGGCGGGCGTGGACGCGGTGAAGGTGGGCATCGGGCCCGGCTCCATCTGCACCACCCGCGTGGTGGCCGGCGTGGGCGTGCCCCAGGTCACCGCGGTGGATGACTGCGCCCGCGAGGCGGACAAGCACGGCATCCCCATCATCTCGGACGGCGGCATCAAGTACTCGGGAGACATCGTCAAGGCGCTCGCCGCGGGCGCCAGCTCGGTGATGATCGGCTCGCTGTTCGCCGGCACCGAGGAGGCCCCTGGCGACGTCATCCTGTACCAGGGCCGCAGCTACAAGAGCTACCGGGGCATGGGCAGCCTGGGTGCCATGAAGCAGGGCGCCAAGGACCGCTACTTCCAGTCGGACGTGGAGGCGGTCAAGCTGGTGCCCGAGGGCATCGAAGGCCGCGTGCCGTACAAGGGCACGCTGTCCATGAACGTGCACCAGATGCTGGGCGGCATTCGCAGCGGCATGGGCTACGTGGGCTGCGGCAACATCGAGGCCCTGCGCACCCAGGCCACCTTCGTGCGAATCACGTCGGCCGGACTCAAGGAGAGCCACGTGCACGACGTCATCATCACCGAGGAAGCGCCCAACTACCGGATGGAGTAGGGCGCTCCGCGCTCGGGGAGGGGGCCCTGGGACGGGCCCCCGACCGCATGACTACTTGCGGCGGCGCTCCTTGCCACCCGCCGCGTCGTCGCTGGCGGGAGCGGTGGTGCCGGCGACCTTCTTCTCCGCGCCGTTCACCTTGCCCACGAGCTGATCCTTGTCGTCCGGCTCGAGCGTCTCGATGGCCTGTCGCAGGGTGTTGAAGTCCAGGCGCGCCACCGTGACGGTGTTGCCGCCCTTGATCTCCTGCACCGTGGGGACCTCGATGAGCTCGCGCAGGTACGTCTCGAACTCAACGCGCACATCGGCGGCCTGCTGCACGCAAGCCTCCTTGGCGGCGACGATGGTCTGGCTGCCCTCTCGGTAGCTCAGGTCGGGGTTGCGGTTCATCGCCTCCTCGAACGTGGCCGTCCGCTTGCGGAGCGAGGAGTAGAGCTGGATGTAGTCGACCAGGCGGTCGGTCTCTGGCCGGTTCACGTTGCGAGCCTTGTTCAAGGCCTCGGACGTGTCGTCACAGGTGAGCTTCTGAAGCTCGGCCGCTCCGGGAGTCTCCTTCACGGAGAGATTTTTCGTGTCGCGGTCCAACCGCTCGTCGGACGTAATCTCCTTCACGCAACCAGCGGAGGACAGCATCAGGACGGTCGCAGCAACAGCACTGGAAGCGGACAGGCGCATCCGAACCTCGAAGAACAATTGGCGGGCTTTCGGCGTTGTTTCCCGAAGTTTGTAGCGATAAGGCCCCCCACCCGTCAACGACGCCCCCTATTGGAGACCCTCTGGTGGACCTGCACGCCGAGAAGATCCTGATCCTCGATTTCGGGAGTCAGTACACCCAGCTCATTGCCCGCCGTGTGCGGGAATTGGGCGTCTACTGTGAAATCCACCGGCCGGACCTCTCCAAGGAGGAGATCCGCCGGTTCGCCCCCCGGGGAATCATCCTCTCTGGGGGCCCTGCATCCGTGGAAGCACCTGGCTCGCCCCGGTGCGATCCCTACGTGTTCGAGGCCGAGGTGCCCGTGCTGGGCATCTGCTACGGCCTCCAGCTCCTGGCGAAGCTCTTGGGCGGCCGCGTGGACCGGGGCGCCCATCGTGAGTACGGCAACGCGGAGGTGGAGGTGCTCGCCGCGCGAGGCCCGCTGTCCGACTTCCACCCCGGCGACCGGGTCCAGGTGTGGATGAGCCACGGCGATCGCGTGGACGCACTCCCGCCGGGTTTTGAGGCCATCGGTCGCAGCGGCAACTCGCCGTTCGCGGCGGCCGCGCACACGAGCAAGCCCTGGTACGGCCTCCAGTTCCACCCCGAGGTGGCCCACACGCCGCAGGGCAAGGCGCTGCTGCGCGCCTTCCTGTTCAACGACTGCAAGGTGACGGGCTCCTGGACGATGAAGGGCTTCATCGACGAGGCCGTCACGACCATCCGCCAGCGGGTGGGGGAGCAGGGTCGGGTCATCTGCGCGCTCTCCGGTGGCGTGGACAGCTCCGTCGCAGCGCTGCTGCTTCACCGGGCCATCGGCCCTCGGCTCCAGTGCATCTTCGTGGACAACGGGGTGCTGCGGCAGGGCGAGCGGGCGCAGGTGGAGGCGCTCTTCGTGGATCGCTTCCACGTGCCGCTCATCACGGTGGATGCGCGCGCGCGCTTCCTGGAGAAGCTCGCCGGCGTCACGGATCCGGAGAAGAAGCGGAAGATCATCGGCCGCGAGTTCATCGCGGTGTTCGAAGAGGCCTCCCGCGACATCCAGGACGCCAGCTTCCTGGCGCAGGGCACGCTGTACCCGGACGTCATCGAGTCGGTGTCCTACAAGGGCCCGTCCGTCACCATCAAGAGCCACCACAACGTGGGCGGGCTGCCTGAGCAGATGAAGCTCAAGCTGGTGGAGCCGCTGCGCGAGCTGTTCAAGGACGAGGTCCGCGCGCTCGGCCGCGAGCTGGGGCTCCCCGAGGAGATGGTGAACCGGCAGCCGTTCCCGGGCCCCGGCCTGGCCATCCGCGTGCTGGGCGAGGTGACCGAGCCGCGGCTGGAGCTGGTGCGCCGCGCGGACGCCATCGTCCAGGAGGAGATCCGCGCCGCGGGGCTGTACACCCAGGTGTGGCAGGCTTTCGCCGTGCTGCTGCCCGTGCAGAGCGTGGGCGTGATGGGCGACGAGCGCACCTACGAGTCCACCTGCGTGCTGCGCGCCGTCACCAGCGTGGACGGCATGACGGCGGACTGGGCGCGGCTGCCGTTCCCGGTGCTGGAGCGCATCTCCACGCGCATCACCAACGAGGTGCGCGGCATCAACCGCGTCGTCTACGACATCTCGTCCAAGCCCCCCGCGACCATCGAGTGGGAGTAGGCCGCAGCGTCGGCCCCAGGCTCGCGAGGGCCTGAATGACCAGAGGCTGCCCGGAGTGAACCGGGCAGCCTCTTTTGCTTCAAGGGACTGTGACGTCCGCGAGACTTACCCGGCCGGGTTCGCCTTCACGGGCGGCGTCTGGGTGCTGCCCGGGCGCAGCTCCTCGAGGACGCGGTTGGCGCCGTAGACCTTCTGGAGCGCCTCGATGAGCGCGTCGCTGTGGACGGCCACCGTGCGGTTCACGGACTCGTCGAAGCCGTAGTCACCGCCGAGCGACTGGATGTTGCCGTCGAACACCAGGCCGACGATCTCCGCGTCCTTGTTCAGCATGGGCGAGCCGGAGTTGCCGCCGATGATGTCGTTGGTGGTGACGAAGTTCATGCCCGTGGTCGGCGTCAGGCTGCTCTGCGCCTTCAGCCAGGACTTCGGCAGGGCGAAGGGCTCCTCGCCCGTCGCGTGCTCGAAGGTGCCCGCCATCTGGGTGATGGGAGCCACCGTCTTGCCGTTCGCCGAGTAGCCCTTCACCGAGCCGTACGACAGACGCATGCTGAACGTGGCGTCCGGGTACGCGTTGGTGCCGTAGATGTCGAACTTCGACTTGGCGACCAGCTCGCTGTTCTTCCGGATGACGGACTCGATGTCATCCTCGAACGTCTTGCGGATGCCGCGCGCGTCCTCGTCCACCAGGCGGGCCAGCTGGATCATCGTGTCCTTGGAGGACTCGACGGCGGCCTTGCCGCCCGTGAACAGGGCCTGGCGCGCCTTCACGTCCGTCAGCTTCGAGCCCTTGACGACGCGGGTGGCCAGCGTGGCGGGCGACTCCTTGCCCAGGACCTTCTTCACGAACGGGTGGGACGGCCCCAGCTCCTCGCGCAGCTTGGTGAGGCTGAACGTCAGGCGGGCAATCTCCAGCTCCGGGTAGATGGGGGCCGGGCTGAAGACGTTGGCCTTGAGGGCGGGCAGGTTGGCGTCCGAGTACTCGCGAAGCCGCTGGCCGTTGTCCTTGGGCAGCTCATCCGCGCCGCGCACGAGCGCGCGGGCGATGTTGAAGAGCTGGGACGAGAAGCCCGCGCCCTGCTCCATGAAGGACAGTTCCTTGCGGATGTGGGTGAGCTGCTCCTCCGCCTTGGCGATCTCATCCCAGGCCGCGCCGTACTTCTTCTTCATCTCCGGGTTGGCGTCGACCTTCTTGCGCAGCTCCTGCTCGGCGGCGACCTTCTGCGCGAAGAACGTCTTGTCGAGCAGCGCCTCGTGCTTGCCCTTCATGGCCTTCAGCGCGTTCTCCACGCCGAAGAGCAGGTTGCTGGAGATGCGCTTCTGCTCGGGGCCCCGGCGCTGGAACTCGGTGACCATGCCGCGCAGCTCGGACAGCGACATGAGCGTCTTGGGCAGCATCACGTCGCGCTGGTACTCCAGCTCGGCGATGGTCAGCCCGCGCGAGGTGCGGCCCGGGTTGCCGGAGACGAACGTCAGCTCGCCTTCCTTGGCTCCGTGCGCGGACCACTTGAAGTAGTTGTCCATCTTCGCCGGCTTGCCGTCCTGGTAGACGCGCACGAAGGACACGTCCAGGTCGTACCGGGGGAACTCGAAGTTGTCCGGGTCACCGCCGAAGAAGGCGATGGCGTGCTCCGGGGCGAACACCAGGCGCACGTCCTGGAACCGGCGGTACTTGTACAGGTTGTACTTGCCGCCCTGGTACAGGGTGACGACGTCACAGCGGACCTTGTCGTCGCCGCCGGCACAGTCCTTCTCCAGCTTGTTCATCTCGGCCTTGAGCGTCTCGGCGTACTGCTTGCCGGTCATGCCCTGGGTCGACTTGTTCAGCGACTCGGTGACGTCCTTGATGTCAACGAGCTGGTTCAGCTCCATGGCCGGGCACTGCTTCTCGTCGGCCAGGGTCTTCGCGTAGAAGCCGTTCGCGAGGTAGTCCTGCTTGGCGCTGGAGAGCTGCTCCACGCAGCCGCGCGCGCAGTGGTGGTTGGTCATCACCAGGCCGTCCGGCGACACGAAGCTGGCCGAGCAACCGCCCGCCAGACGCGCCGAGCCGAGCCGCACCTTGTCGAGCCACTGCTGGGTGGGCTCGAAGCCGTACTTCTCCTTCACCTTCGCGGCCGGGAAGTTGTTGTACGTCCACATGCCTTCGTCGGCGAGCGCGGGAGCGGCGCCGAGGAAAGCGGCAATCATGACCAGACGCTTCATGAAGTGAGTCCTTTCAGGCCGAGGGTACGGCCAGGGCAGTGCGGTGTTTCTGCGGGAAGCCACAGGGAGGGTCAAGCTGGGAAATACCCCGCGCCTCCCCTAACGGATGAGCGGCTGAACGATTCCTTGGGTGGGGGCCAAGGGGCTCGCCATCCCTCGGGAACCTTTAGGGAATCCCCGAACCCATGGAGTTAAACGAGGCCCGCTTGGAATTGTCGCGCGGCTTTCGCCCGAAAGGCGCTGGGTGACCTGGGGCATCGCGTCGTCAGGGTACGACGCAATACGTCAGGCCCGATGTCTGGATTGGATTCAGGGGTTGCGGAGGAATGCAGGGGGTTCCGGCCGCGCGAGAAGCTTCCGGGCGTGGTGCCGGTGAGCGCGCGGAAGTCCGCGATGAGGTGGGCCTGATCGTAGTAGCCCACCGCCGTCGCGATGGTGCCCCAGTCCGGTGAGGACTGGAGGCGCGAGGCGTGCACGGCGCGCTGGAACCGGACGATGCGGGCGTAGGCCTTGGGGCCCATGCCCACCACGTCATCGAAGGCCCGCCGCAGTTGGCGCTCGCTGACGCCCACCGCGCGAGCCAGCGCATCCACCCGAGGCAGCTCGCGCGCGTTCGAGAGCAGCCTCACGGCGCGGCGGACGAGGTGCGCGGACGCAGGTTCATACACGTCGTCTCGTCGCAGGCGGTCGATGAGGGTTTCGCGGAGCACGCCCATGCGCGCGGCCACCGAGGGGGCTTCGGTCAGGCGCTCGCGCAGTCGCTGGCCCTCCGCGCGGCTCCACAGGGCTTCGATTGGCACGACGCGGTTGGTCAACTCGGAGATGGGGACGCCGAAGAAGGGGTAGGCGCCGCCGGGCTTGAAGTGCAGGCCGATGGTTCCGGGAGGGACCTCGGACAGGGGCTTGCTCAGGGCCTGAAGTCGCGTCCCCAGGGCGTAGACGTCCGCGCCGGATTCGGTGAGGCGGACGATGAGGTCCACCTCGCCATTGGGCAGCCGCACGAACTGGTCCTGCTCTGGGGTTCGCGTCAGGACGCGAATCCTCTGCACGAACCGCGAGAGCGCGTCGTGAGGCATGGCGGGGGTGGAGGCCGGGTTCACGCTTCGAGCATGGGC
This sequence comes from Myxococcaceae bacterium JPH2, assembly GCA_016458225.1. NCBI lineage: Bacteria > Pseudomonadati > Myxococcota > Myxococcia > Myxococcales > Myxococcaceae > Myxococcaceae bacterium JPH2. The sequence goes on from JAEMGR010000038.1 coordinate 12,958, forward strand.
CACGCCTCGCGGCGCTTCAACCTGGCCGCGAGGGGACCCCGAGGCCATGGCCGATTTCTCCAATCGCCTGCGAGGGGGCGTTCCTAGCTTTCGCGGACCCAGTCAAAGAGGTCATGCGACATGCGGATTCATCACATCAACTGCGGGACGCTGTGTCCCGCGAGTGCACGACTCGTCGTGGGAGAAGGCAGCCTGTTCGCCCGAGCGCGGCTGGTGTGTCACTGCTTGCTCATCGAGTCGAGTGACGGCCTGATCCTCGTGGACACGGGGTTGGGCACGAGGGATCTGAAGGATCCGAAGGGGCGACTCGGGAAGCGCTTCGTGCGCCGCAACGCGCCCCGATTGAATCCCGAGGAGACGGCGCTGGCTCACGTCGAGCGGCTCGGATTCCGACGCGAGGACGTGCGGCACATCATCCCGACCCACCTGGACCTCGACCACGTGGGCGGGCTCGCGGACTTCCCGAACGCGCGCGTGCACGTCTTCGGGGACGAGTTGGAGTCGGCGCGGCAGCCCATGGACCCGAAGCAGCGCTTCGGTTATCGGCCCGTGCTCTGGGAGCATGGACCTCAGTGGGTTTCGTACGCGGTGGCGGGCGAGCGCTGGTTCGGCTTCGACTCTGTGAGAGCCATCCCGGGGCTGTCCGAGGAGATCGCCTTGGTGCCCCTGGTGGGCCATACCGAGGGTCATTGCGGCGTCGCGGTGAAGACCGGCGAAGGCTGGCTGCTGCACGCCGGGGACGCGTACTTCAGCCACCGCGAGCTGGATTGGAAGTCACCGCACAGTCCCTTCGGGCTCGCGCTGTTCCAGCGGCTGCGGTCCGTGGACAACGCTCGGCGTGTGGCGAATCAGCAGCGGCTGCGCGAGCTGGTCCGGAATCATGGCCAGCAGGTCCGCGTGTTCTCCGCGCACTGTGGCGTGGAGTTCGATCGCCACGCGGCCACGGAGGACTCGGTGCGCGGCGCGGCTTGAGCGCGGAAGGGGCCGGGCAGGGGAAATGAGACGCGTCCGCTGCCCGCGCGCAGGGATGGCTGGCCGTAGGTGCTAGGGAATCAACCGGCGTTCCCGAAGCGCCGCGAGCAACCGAGGCTTGCCGTCGTTCATCGCCGGGTCGCCGTGCGAAGGAATCACGTGCTCGAAGTCCATCTCGACGAGCTTCGCGACAGCGACTTCGAGCGCGGCCCGGTCCTTGGCGAACCGCAGGAACAGCTTGCTGACCGCGAAGCGCCGGTACGTGCCGAACATGCGGAAGAACATCCACGCCAGCAGGCCCTTGGGATGGGCGATGTTGAACACCATGTCGGTCAGGTAGAGCGCCTTGGAGGCCCGGTGCAGGAACGCGGTCTCGTTGAGCTTGGGCATGCCCGGGAGCGGCAGGATCGGCAGCTCGCGTTCAAAGGGCCACGGGTCGACGCCCAGGAGCCCGTGGAACTTCGTGTCCGGGTGCTTTTCCCGGATGCCCACCGGACCCCAGAGGCGAGCGTTCGGATGGGCCGCCGCGGCGGCCTTCATGCCCGCGGTGTGCGGCAGGCACGGCGCCACGATGTCGGTGACGGGGCCTGCGCCCTTGAGCTGCTCATGGGTGAGCTGGGTGCCCGGGGAAAACAGCACGCGGCCTTGCTCGAGTTCGAAGACGACCGAGCGAACCGGCAGATGCATCAACGGCGACCGCAGCGTGGAGTCGAGGAAGCGAGTCTGGGGGAGAGTCATATGGGGCTGCGACGCTCGCACAACGCGCGACGGAAGACGCGGACGAACACGGTGGATCCGAGCGCGAACCGAGGCCGCCGAGGAGGGATTTCCAGCGGGATCTCAGCGGCCTCGAGCCCCCTTGGGATTCAATTCACTTAGTTTACATAACGCATCTTATCAGACGTTCCGTTCAGAGAGGGACAGGGGGACGAATGGCCCTGACTTGGGGCTTTCCGGGCCGGTCTCCGGCACCTACGGTTGCCGCCCCAAATGCGTCCTCTTCTTCTTCGAACCGGATTCGTCGCCACGTGCTGTGGCGTGGCGCTCGTTCTCGCGGGCTGCCCCAGCAAGACTCCCGTGCCCGGCCCCGATGGCGGCGTCGCCGAGACTGTCGTGGATGCCGGCATCGCCCCGCCGGTCGCGGTGTTCTCGCTCCAGTACCAGTCACCGGATGCAGGCCTCGCAACCATCCCGCTGGCGCTGGATGAGAAGCCGCTGGTCGAGCCCACCTCGGTCCTCGAGCTGCGCAGCTCGGTCCCGCTGCGCAACTACCGGGTTCGCCTCTTCGATGAAGCCGACCGCGCCGTGGTCTCGGATGACAGCGCCACCGAGTCCGAGGCCGGCCTCGAGTACCGCATCGGCCTTCCGGAGCCGCTCAAGACAGGCTTCTCGTACACGCTGGTCGTCGATGCCCAGACCGGCTCGTCCATCACCGACGCCCAGGGCCACGACGTCAACGACCTCCGGGCTCAGTTCCAGGTCGCCGGCGAAAAGGAAAAGCCCAAGCCTTCACCGGCGCCCGCCAAGTCCAAGGCCAAGAAGAAGAAACACAAGTAGCGGACCCTACCGGCCCGTGACCGGGAGCTTCAGCTCGGCCTGGAGTTCCCGCAGCTTCGCCTGGATGGTCCGGACGTTCGCCGGGCCCATGCGCAGCAAGTGCTTCTGGGCTCGGCTGAGCCCCTCCAGCTCCGGCGCCGCGTAGACGTACAGCGCGCCCTGGGCCTGGACCTCCACCGGGTTCTCGGACACAGGCACGGCCAGCATCGCCGCGATGGCCCGCGACAGCGCCTGGTCAAACGTCTGACCCGGCGGCGCGATCTCCGCGTAGGCCTGATCCATCAGCGGATGCAGTTCGCGGAACACCAGCCCCGAACCGCGCGCGTCGATCGTCCCCAGAACCCGGGCCACGGCGTCGTAGCGTGCGTAGGTCCGCGGATGGATCGTGGTCGCCGCACCTCGGGCCTCGTTCACCTCGAAGGCCCCCGGGGGCGCCAGGAACCCGAGCACCGTCCGCGGGCTCTCGCCGTCCGCGATGTTGCTGACGGCCGCCGTGAACCGCCGGATCAGGTCCTTCTCTTGGAGCCACTTCGCCAGCTCCGCCTCCAGCGACAGCTTGCCCACCAGCTCTCGGACTCGGCCGTCGCTATCCGGCAGCGAGGCCGCGGCGACCGGAACCTCGGCTGGCGGCGCAGCGGGCACTGGGGCCGGCGTGGTTGGCGTCTCTTCGGGCTGAGTCTCGGCATCGCGACGCAGCCCGAAGTACGAGCCGACCAAGGCAAGCACCGCGAGCGCTGCCACGGTTCCCATCGCCATGGCCCGGGATGACCGAGCCGGCTGGATGGCGGCATCGGCCTCGGGGGTGTCACCGGGGGGCTTCACGAAGTTGGGCTCATTCATGGGTGTCTCCAGTCCATCCAGCTACAAACGAGTCCCGGGCGCATTCCAGTCCGCCAGCCGCCACAGTCGACGGCCATCCGCCATGAGGAATCCCCCGGGCAGGAGCTGCAAGGCTCCGATGGCCTCGTGCTCCAGCGGCAAGTCGAGGCGACCTGTTGGCTGCAGCGTCTGCACGTCGAGCTGGAGGATCGAAAATCGCTGTGACTCCCCTGCCCCCTCGTCCAGTCCTTCCATGACGACCCACACCGAGTCCGCCGTCACGAGCCCGGAGTAGTCCGTGACCTGCGTCCCGGTGTCCTCGGGAAGCGCGTACTCAGCCAGCAGCACGCAGTCCGGGAAGCTCCAGCGGCGGATCCACGTCCCGCCAATGCCGATGAAGCTCGTCCCCGAGGCATCGAAGCCCGTGGGAAAGAACGGCGCATCCGGGCTGTCGAGGCCGCCCTCGCGGACCAGGTGCCCGCCCTCGCGCCGCAGGAACACGAGCCACGTCCCGTCCTGCCCTTGGCTCACGGACACGCCCATCACCGGCGCCGAGGGATGCGGCATCAGCTCATGCAGGCCCTCCAGCTCCGGGTCCAGCGCGGCATTGACTGAGCCCGGCCCCGAGGCCCCATCGGTCAGCGTCTCCCCATCGAGGACGCGCACGACGTGCTGGCCCGCGGACTCCTCGCTGGTCCAGAGTTCTCGGCCGGAGGCATCGAAGCCCAGCGCCAGCGACGGATGCGGCCAGAGCCGAGCCCCCAGCGTGGGCACATCGCGAGGCATCCCTCGCCGCAGCTCCAGTCGTCCGGGTCCCATGACGATGAGTCGCTCCAGGTCGGGATGCAGCGCCAGCAGTGTCGTGTGGAGCGGGACCTCCAAGCCCGGCCCCACGTGCCAATCATCCGAGGCGCGCAGCAGCGTGAGTCGCCCGGGTCCCGAGGGCAACCCCAGGACCCGATCGGACGTTCCGCGAATGACACCGTCCCGGGCCCATGGCACCTGCACCGGCCGAGGCAGGTCCTGCCGGATGAGGCGGACCGCGTGGCTGGGGATGTTCCTGCCCCCAGACGGGCTCAGGTGTCCTGCTCCATGGCGCGCACGCGCGCGAGCGTGTCGAGGTCGCGCTCGGTGGGGCCCAGCTCCAGGATGACGCGGCTCACGTCGTAGAGCACGTCGCCGCGATCGAACACCGGCAGCCGAGGAACGTCCTGGTTCAGATCGTCGGCGCCCCGGTTGTACGTCACGTCCATCAACGTCCGGAGCTGGAACGCGTCGTACAGGTTGTACTCGACGAGGAAGCGCAGGGCTTCGATGTCGCCGCGACGCAAATAGGCACGCCACAGCAGCACCGCGTCCCAGCCGTGCACGCCCTTGAGGTGCGGAGGCCGCGCGGCGCCGATCTTGTCTTCGATCTCCTTCAGCCCACCGCCCATGCCCAGTCGCCGCGTGACGAACCGCAGGTCGATGTGCGCCGCGGGCGCCGGGAAGCGCCCGGGGCCGAAGTAGTCCTTCAGCACTGGGACATCGAAGCAGGAGCCGTTGAACGTCACCCACAACCGCCGGGCCGCCATCGCCTCGGGCAGCGCGTCCATGTTGCGGCCCTGGACGAAGACACTCAGGCCCGAGGCATCGAACAGGCTCACCACCGTGGGGACCTGCGTCTTGCTGCCGTCCGTTTCGATGTCGAAGTAGACGGCCTCCTGCGCGAACTCTGGATACAGCCGCCAGTGCTCGCGGGATGGCAGGAGCTGCGCCAGCGCATGGAGGTCCCTGCGCGCCAACGCCTCGCGCGCCTGGGCGATCCGCGCGCGCGCCACGTCATCGGACTTGCGGCTGATGGCGATGCCGGTGCCCGCCTCGGGGAAGTCATCCCAGGTGCGGATGCCGCGCGACCACAAGTCCTTCTCGCGCCACGGCCCCACTCCGGGGATGTGCTGGAAGGTTCGCTGCAACATCAAGCGGGGGTGCCCAACCTTCCGGCCAGGAGTTCATCCAGGAGCGGCACGTCCGCCTCGCAGAACGGCAGGGCCTGCATCTCCGTGGGCGTGTGGAACGCGAGCGCCTGGGCGCCGAGCGGCCGGGGCTCACCCGAGACGAGCGTCGCGCCGTACAGCGCCAACTCCACCGTCAGGTCGGGATACGCGTGGCGCCCCTCCCAGAGGCGCGGTCCCACGCGCAGCTCCACGTCCAGTTCCTCGCGGCACTCCCGGGCGAGCGCGGCCTCGTCGGACTCTCCGCGCTCCACCTTGCCTCCCGGGAACTCCCACAGCAGCGCCCGGCTTCCGCCAGGCAAGCGCTGCTGCACCAGGAAGCGCTGGGGCTGGCCCGGCTGGGGAATCAGGGCCGCCACCACCCGCACCGTCCTGGGCGCGGGGGCTGTCAACCGTGCGTCCCCTTGATGTCCATGGAGTACAGGTAGCCGTTGTTCGAGAGCACGAACACCTTGCTGCCCTGCACGTAGGGGGTGGCCGAGATGCCATCGCCCGGGTTCCACGAGAGCCGGGACTGGCCCGTCACCGGATCCACGAAGAGCAGCGCGCGCTGAACGGGAACGAGCAGCATTCCCCTGGCGAACACGGGCGCATAGCCCGCGCGTTCCCCGAGCTTCAGCGTCCAGATGCGCTTGCCGTTCTCACCCAGGAAGGCCTCCACCCGGCCGTCCCCGCTGGCGAACAGGACCTGCCCCCGAGCGAGCAGCGAGGTGATGCCCTCCACCGCCGTGTTCCAGACGAGGTCGCCCGTCTCCGCATCCAGGGCGTACAGCCCGCCCTTGTACGACGCGACGTACAGGTGACCGGCCTCGTCGAGCACCGGCGTGGTGTCCACGTCCAGGAACTCGGTGCCGCCGCCGGCCAGGGACTTCTCCCACGTCACGCTGCCGTCGGACGTCTTCAGCGCGACGAGGTAGCCATCGGAGAACCCGAGGTAGGCCGTCTCGTCATGCACCAACGGCCGGCACGCGCCATGGATGGTGAAGCCCGAGGGCGGATCCCGGCGGTACTGCCAGGCCCACTGTCCATCGTCCGCCTTCACCGCGAACAGGGTGTCGCTCTCCGACACCACCAGGACGAGTCCGTCCGCGACGACGGGCACCGTGGCGAGCGACTCGCCTGCGGCGTACTTCCACTTCACCGAGCCCGTGCGGACATCGATGGCGTAGAGGATGCCGTTGCCGCCCGGAACGTAGGCCACGCCGTTCTGGATGTGCGCGCCCGCGTTGAAGCGGATGCCCGTCTCCACGCTCCAGACGACCTTGCCGTCAGGCGTGAGCCCGCGGGCGATGCCGTCTCGCGTGAGCGCCACCACATGGCGGCTGTCGGGATCGAATGCCGGCGAGGCGAACTCGCGCGGCGCGTACTCGAGCAGCGGTGGCTTGACGAGCGGCGTCCACCAGTCGATCTCGAAGAAGCTCACCGGTGGCTGACGGGGCGCCCGGGGCAGCTCCGGGTTTCCGTACAGCGGCACCGAACCGCACGCGCCCAGCAATCCAACCGCCGCGGCGCCACCCACCCAACGCTTCCACCACGTGAGCTGCTTCATGGTCACTGCGCTACCCCGCGTCCTGCGTCGTCGTCGCCGCGGGGGTGGGCGCCGGAACCTTCACGCCCTCGGCGGTCAGCACCGCCAACCGCTCCGTGGCCTGGCGCGCCGCCGCGCTGTTCGGGTGGTCCGTGGGAATCTTGGACAGCACCTGCGCGGCCTCTTCCTTCTTGTTGTCCAGGATCAGCATGCGGGCCTTGTGGTACTGGCCCATGCCGGCCAGGTACTCGCCGGAGTCCGCCGCGTCCATCTGGCTGAACGACTCGATGGCCTTCGCGTGGTCGCCCTTGGCCTCGTACGCGTAGCCCTGACCCTCGAACGCGCTCGCGCGCAGTGGATCATTGGTGGCGGCGGACTTGAGGAAGTCACCGAAGGCGGCCAGGGCGTTGTCGTAGTTGCCCAGCCGGAACTCGGCCTTGCCCAGCGGCAGGGCCGCCGTCGTCGCGGCGCGGGTGCCCCCGTGCTCCTTGCGGAAGTCCGTGAGGGACTTCACCACCGCCTCGTCCTTCTCCTTCACCGACTTGAAGGGCGGCTCGGTGTCCGAGGGGTTGGCGGCGTCCACACCCGTCACCGGGCGGTCCAGCACGGTCAGCGCCTGCCCGAGGCCCTGGGTGGCCTTCTCCTCGCCACGCTTGGACACCTCGCTGCCAATGGCAACGCCCACGGCGCCCACCACGAGCACGCCCGCGGCGATGGCGAGGAGCTTCTGGCGCTGCATGAGCCAATCGCGCGCCTCGGCGCCGACCTTCTGGAAGGCGTCCGGCTGGCGGAGCTCACGCTGGCGAATCTTCTCGGTCTTCTGCTGGGCCACGGTCACAGGACCTCTCTCGGCTCGACGGTGCTTTTCTGAGAAGCGGCGCACTGTAAAGAGCGCCCACCGGAAGTGTCAACGCGTTGGAGCGTCAGTGCTTCCCGGACTTCTTACTGACCAGGTGCGGCTTCTTGCGGGCCTCTCGCTTGGCCTTGCCCGGTCGCTCTCGGAACAGCAGTCGGATGGGGACCCGCAGGTCGAACGTCTTGCGGATCTGGTTGGTGATGTACCGCTTGTACATGTCCGGCACGCCCTCGGGCACGTTGCACGTGAGGGCGAAGGTGGGCGGCGCGATGCCCACCTGGGCGATGTAGTACAGGCGCAAGGGTTTGCCGCGAACAATGGGGGCCGGGTTGTTGTCCACCATGTGTTCCAGTAGCCGGTTGAGCTGGGGCGTGGGGGCCCGGAACCGGAACTGCTCGGCCATCTCCACCGCCAGGTCCACGACCTTCTCCACCTTGGAGCCCGTGAGGGCCGAGGTGAAGATGACCGGCGCGTAGCCCACGAACTTGAGGGCGAGCTTCAGGTCCTCGCGGTAGGTGTCCTGCTTGCGCTTGTCCGTGGACACCAGGTCCCACTTGTTCACCACGATGACGAGCGCCCGACCGCGGTCCGCCGACAGGCCGGCCAGCTTGGCGTCCTGATCCACGGCGGGCTCGGTGGCGTCCATCAGCAGCACGGCCACGTCGCTGCGCTCCAGCACCTTCATGGCGGCGACGACGGAGTACTGCTCCACGCGGTGCGCGATGGTCTTCTTGCGCCGGATGCCCGCGGTGTCCGTGAGGATGAGCTTCTTTTCCTTGTAGGTGATGGCCGAGTCGATGGGGTCCCGCGTGGTGCCGGGCACGTCGCTGGCCACCACGCGCTTCTCCTTGAGGATCGCGTTGACCAGGGTGCTCTTGCCCACGTTGGGCCGACCGATGATGGCCACGCGGATGGTGCCGTCGTCGGGCGGCGCCTCCGCGTCCTCGCCCTCTTCCTTGGGCGGCAGCTTCGCCACCACCGCGTCCATCAGGCTGGCGACGCCCAGGTTGTGCTCGGCGGAGATGGCCTGCACCTCGCCCAGTCCCACGCGGAAGAACTCGGCGGCCAGGGCCTGCATCTGCCCGGACTCGTTGTCGAGCTTGTTGGCGGCCACCACCACGGGCTTGCCGCTCTTGCGCAGGTAGGACGCCACCGCCTCGTCATCCGAGGTGAGGCCCACGCGCGCGTCGGCGACGAAGATGATGGCGTCGCACTCCTCCACGGCGAGCTGCGCCTGCTCGCGCACCTGCGCCAGCAGGGTGTCCTTCTCACCGGGGACGAACCCGCCCGTGTCGATGAGGGTGAAGGCGCGGTCCGCCCACTCGGCGTCGGCGTAGTGCCTGTCCCGCGTGACGCCGGGCAGGTCCTCCACGAGCGCGATGCGACGACCCGCCAGGCGGTTGAACAGGGTGCTCTTGCCCACGTTGGGGCGTCCCACGATGGCGACCAGCGGCTTCATGAATTCTCTTTCGCCTGCGACAGCTTCACTCGTAACCCAGCTTCTTGAGACCCTCGGGGCGCTCGCTCCACCGAGGCTCCACTCGCACGCGCAGGTCCAGGTAGACGTGCGCGCCCAGCAGGCGCTGCACCGACTTGCGCGCGTCCGTGCCGATGACCTTCAGCATCTGGCCCTTCTTGCCGATGATGATGGCCTTCTGGCTGTCGCGCTCCACGTAGATGGACGCGGCGATGCGGATGAGCCCGCCCAGTTGCCCGGGGGGCGTGCCCGGACGCGGCTCGCGCTCGGACTCGTCGAACACGTCCACCATCACCGCCGTGGAGTACGGAATCTCCTGGCGGCAGTGACGCAGCACCTGCTCGCGGATGTACTCGCTCACCAGCACGCGCTCCTGCTGGTCCGTGAGCATGTCCTCGTCGAAGAGCCGCTCGCCCTCGGGCAGGTGGCTCAGCACCGTCGTGAAGAGGTGCTCCACGCCGTCGCCCTCGCGGGCGGACACCGGCACCACCTCCGCGAACGGGAACTGGTGGCGGTACAGCTCGATGAGCGGCAGGAGCTGCTGCTTGGGGACCGAGTCGATCTTGTTGATGACGAGGAAGGTCGGCTTGCCGATTTTCTGGAGCCGCTCCAGGACGGCCCGGTTGCCCGGGCTCACATCCGGCGTCTCGCCCGCGGGGGGCTCGATGAGGAAGAGGACCAGGTCCACTTCCTCGGCCGCCGAGAGGGCGACCTCGACCATGTAGCGGTTCAGCTCGCCCTTCGCCTGGTGGATGCCGGGCGTGTCGAGGAAGGCCACCTGGCCCTCGGGCCGCGTCACCACGCCCAGGATGCGGTTGCGGGTGGTCTGCGGCTTGGGCGAGACGATGGCGATCTTCTCGCCCGTGAGCGCGTTGAGCAACGTGCTCTTGCCCACGTTGGGGCGACCAATGAGCGCGGCGAAGCCGGCGCGATATTTCTGCTGGGGGGACATGCTTCCGGAGGTGATCTGAGGGCCCCCTCGCGAGGGCCCCGGGTTGCGACAAGGACGGCGCTGCTGTCTTGCGACAGGCCCTTACAGGCTTACGGCTGCGACGTCGAGATGGTCAGCGTGTTGATCTTCACGTCCTTCTTGGGACGGTCGTTGTGATCCTTCGGCAGCTCGTTGGCAATCCGGTCCACCACCTCGTAGCCCTGGACGACCTCCCCGAAGATGGTGTGGCCGTTGTTCAGGTGCGGCGTGGGCACCACGGTGATGAAGAACTGGCTGCCGTTGGTGTTGGGGCCCCGGTTCGCCATGGCGAGCAGGCCCTTCTTGTCAAAGCGGCGGCCGCTCTGGAACTCGTCCTCGAAGTTATAGCCCGGGCCACCCGTGCCCCGGCCGAGCGGATCGCCGCCCTGAATCATGAAGTTGCCGATGCAGCGGTGGAAGATCGTCCCGTTATACAGGGACTTGCCCGTCTCCTGGGCGTTCGTGGCCGGGTTCTTCCAGGTCTTCTCGCCCGTGGCCAGGCCCACGAAGTTCTCCACCGTCTTGGGCGCGTCCTTGCTGAACAGCTTCACCACCACCTTGCCCTCGGTGGTGTCGAAGGTGGCGAACAGCTCCTTGCCCGAGCGGGCCTCTTCCATCATTCCCATGGTGTCGTCCTCGTGGTCTCGGGGCGCGTGGCCCCAGGGTTAGCTTGGGTTCTCGGGGTGCTCGCCCTGCCCTACGGCTTGGCGCCCGCCTGGGGCTTGCTGGTCCCGGTCGCCTTGGGTCCGCTCACGCCCTTGGGGCCCTTGTCGCTCAGCACCACCTGGGAGATGACCACCGGCGTCTGGGGGCGGTCCCGTCCGTCGCGCTTCACGTGGGCGATCTTCTCCGCCACGTCGTAACCCTGGACGACCTCCCCGAAGATGGTGTGCCGACCCGACAGGTAGTCCGGCGTGGAGACGGTGATGAAGAACTGGCTGCCGTTGGAGTTGGGGCCTCCGTTGGCCATGGCCAGGAGGCCCTTCTTGTCGAAGCGGCGGCCGCTCTGGAACTCGTCCTCGAAGCGGTAGCCCGGGTTCCCCATGCCAGTGCCGGTGGGGTCACCGCCCTGAATCATGAAGTCGGGGATGACGCGGTGGAACACGGTGCCGTCATAGAGGGGCTTCTTGGACATGGCGCCCGACTTCGGGTCGCGCCACTCCTTCTCGCCCGTGGCCAGCCCCACGAAGTTGGCCACCGTCTTGGGGGCGTCCTTGGAGAACAGCCGGACGACGATGGCGCCCTCGCTCGTCTTGAGGGTGGCGAACAGCTCCTGGCCCGCCTGGACCTTCTGGGTCCACTTGCCCGCGGCAGGCGGGGCTCCCGCCAGCGCCACGGCGGCGACCAACGCGACGGCGACTCCCAGGAAGCGGTGCATGCGAGACAATCCCCTTGGCAAACGGCGGGGGACCCTATTCGCAACCCCCGCCCCCTCCAAGGGGTTTCACGCCGGGCTGTCACCTCGTGGGACTTCCAGGGGAGCCTCCATGCTCCCGGGCGGAGGGCCTGGGAGCACCGGCGAGTCCGCCGTGACCTTGAGTCGCTCCATCGTGGCGCGCGCCGCGGACTGCTCCGCCTCCTTCTTGCTGCGCCCCGTCGCCCGCGCGTAGATGACCTCGGCGATGCTGACCTCGACCTCGAACAGCTTCGAGTGTTCGGGTCCAGACTCGGACACCACCCGGTAGCGCGGCGAGGCCTTCAGCCGCTCGTGCGCCAGCTCCTGGAGCAGCGTCTTGTAGTCCAGCCGCCCGGCTCCCGAGGACACCTCGTCCAGCATCTCCGCGAAGTACCGGTCCACGAGCGACACCGCCGGCTCCAGGCCCCCGTTCAGGTACACGGCCCCGAACACGGCCTCCAGCGCGTCCGCCAGGAGCGAGTTCTTGTCCCGCCCGCCCGAGAGCGCCTCGCCGCGGCCCAACAGGAGCAGGTCGCCCAGCGGGATGGAGCGCGCCACCCGGGCCAGCCCCTCCTCGTGGACGATGCGGGCGCGCATCTTGGTCAGCTCGCCCTCGGGCACCCCGGGGCAGCGCTCCATGAGCCGGTGACTCACGGCCAGGTTCACCACCGTGTCCCCGAGGAACTCCAGGCGCTGGTTGTCCTTGAGGTTCTGCTCGCGGTTCTCGTTGACGTACGTCTTGTGGGTGATGGCCTCCAGCCCCAGCTCGAGGCGAGCGAACGTCACGCCCAGGCGCACCTCGAGGGCCTGGACCCGCTCGGCCGGGGGCATCTTCTCCTTCTCCAAGGCCTTCACTCCTGAGACCCGCGCTGGAACAGACTGCGATTCACCGTGGCTTACTCCTGTGGCGTGTCGGGGCCCACCAGGCTCACCGACTCCGCGGGGACGTTCAGCAGGTTCGCGACCATGCGAACCACGCCGGGAAAGTCATCCAACTCGAAACGCCCGGCCCAGACCTTTCCCTGCGTCCCGGCGAGCAGGCCCCGGAAGGTCCGGCCGGCGACCCGGGCCGCGGCGAAGCGGTAGGCCCGTCCGTCGACCTGCAACTGAGCGAGCAGCTCCAGGCTGCTGCGCGGGGGCACGAGCGCCTCCAGGCCGAACTTCTCCACGACCTCGGAGAAGCGGACCAGGCCCGCGGTGGCGCGGGTGGGCCGGGGCCGCTCGTGCGGCTCACCGAACAGGGCGGCCAGATAGCCGGTGAGTGCCTCGCGCTCGCGGAACTCGGACAGCTCCAGCATGTGTCCGGCGGCCGTGGGCAGCTCCTCGCCCGAGCGACGCGCGCGGGCGACGCGGAAGTTGCCCAGGCGATCCGACACGAGGTGGACGGACAGGCCGCTCTCCTCCACGGTCGTCGCCAATTCGAGCGTCTCCGGATCCACCTCCGGGACGAAGCCCAGCACCTGAAGCTCCGCGGAGCGGCGCTGGACGTGGAAGATGTGCTCGTTGAACGCGTCCGCCAGCAGCGCCTCGATGTCCTGCACCTCGGCCACCGCGCCCACGAGGATGGGCGCCAGGCCCACCACCGCCGAGGGGGCGATGGGGATGAGGCGGTCGCCCATCACCTGGAACGTCACCTCGGGGATGAAGGCCTTGGTGATGGGGTTCACCAGCGGCGCGGACTCCAGGTCGAGACGCGCCTCGACGCCGGCCGCATCTTCATGAACCTTCAACCCGAGCTGTTCCAGCCGCGTGGTGTCCATCAGGCCCCTTTGAAGAGCTCTTTGGCGATGATGCTGCGCTGAATCTCGCTGGTGCCCTCGCCAATTTCACACAGCTTGGCGTCGCGAAGGTAGCGCTCCACCGGGAACTCGCGCGTGTAGCCGTAGCCGCCATGAATCTGGACCGCCTTGCCGCACGCCCGGGTGGCCACTTCCGAGGCGAACAGCTTCGCCATGGAGGCCTCCTTCGAGTACGGCTGGCCCGCGTCCGCGAGCCGCGCCGCGCGGTGGACCAGGAGGCGCGCCGCCTCCAGCTCCGTCTTCATGTCCGCCATCATCCAGCGCAGGCCCTGGAACTCGCTGATGGCCTGCCCGAACGCGGTGCGCTCGCGCGAGTACCGGACGGACTCCTCCAGCGCGCCCCGGGCCAGGCCCACGGCCAGCGCGCCGATGGTGATGCGGCCGCGGTCGAGGATCTTCAGCGTGTCGATGAAGCCGTGGTTCAGCTCGCCCACGCGGGCCGAGTCCGGCACCTCCACGTTCTCCAGAATCAGCTCGGCGGTGTCCGAGGAGCGCATGCCCAGCTTGCCGTGGATGGCGCGCTGGCTGAACCCCGGCAGGCCCTTCTCCAGGACGAAGGCGGTGATGCCCCTCTGGCGCTTCTCCGGCGCGGTCACCGCGAGCACCACGAAGACGTCGCCCACGGTGCCCTGGGTGATGAACATCTTGCTGCCGTTGAGCACCCAGCCGTCGCCCTTGCGCACCGCCGTGGTGCGCATGCCGGCCGCGTCCGAGCCCGATCCCGGCTCGGTCAGTCCCCAGGCGCCCAGCCACTCACCGGACGCCAGCTTGGGCAGGTAGCGCGCGCGCTGCGCGTCGTTGCCGAACACGCGCACGTGGCTGGTGCCCAGGCCGTTGTGGCTGGCCACCGTGAGGGCCAGCGAGCCGTCGAACCGGGCGATCTCCTCCACCGCCACGGCCACCGCCAGCGCGTCCATGCCCGCGCCGCCCAGGTCCTCCGAGACGAGGATGCCCATGACGCCGAGCTGCCCCAGCTCGCGCACGACCTCCATGGGGAACTTCTCGTCCTTGTCCCACTCGCGGGCGTAGGGCTTCACGCGGCGTTCGCAGAAGTCACGGAGGGAGGACTGGAGGGCGCGGTGGCTTTCGGGAAGATCGAATTCCATGGTCGGGCAGGATGTATAGCAGAGGGTGTCGCCGTGAGCGGCGGCTCTTGCCGGGCTCAAGTGGGGCTACTCAGACGGGATAGACGCCGTGCTTCTTCTCGGCGCGGGGCGCGTGGCGCTGGGAGTACAGCTCGTAGCGCCGGAGGAGCTGGTCGCGGAGCTGCTGGCCCGGGACGATCTCGTCGATGACCAGCTCGCTGGCCAGCTTGTAGATGTCCACGTCCGCCCGGTACTCGTCGCGCAGCTTCTGGACGTAGGCGGGCCGCTCGGCCTCCGGCAGCTCCTGGATCTTGTTGAAGTAGACCGCGTTCACGGCGGCCTCGGGGCCCATGACGGCGATCATCGCCTGGGGCAGCGCCAGGGTGGCGTCCGGCGCGAAGCCCGGGCCGCTCATGGCGTACAGGCCAGCGCCGTAGGCCTTGCGCACCACCACGCAGATGCGCGGCACGCTCGCCTCGGACACCGCGGAGATCATCTTCGCGCCCGCGCGGATGATGCCGGCGCGCTCCACCTTGGTGCCGATCATGAAGCCGGGCACGTCCGCCAGGTACAGCAGCGGGATGTTGAACGCGTCGCAGAGCCAGATGAAGCGGGCGGCCTTGTCCGCGCTGTCCACGAACAGCACCCCGCCCTTGTACTTGGGCTGGTTGGCCACGATGCCCACCGGGCGCCCGCCGATGCGCGCGAGGCCCGTGATGATCTCCTGGGCGAAGAGCTTCTTCACCTCGAACCAGCTCCCCTCGTCGATGAGCTCGCCGATGAGGGCGTGCATGTCGAAGGGCTTGTTCTGATCCGCGGGGATGATCTCATCCACCGTCTTGCCGCTCGCCTTGGGCGCCTTGAGTTCAGCGCGGGGCGGCGTCTGGCTGAAGTTCTCCGGGAAGTAGCCGAGGTACTGCTTGGCGGCGGTGATGGCCTCCTCCTCGGTCTTCACCAGCACGTCGCCGCAGCCGGAGATGGAGCAGTGCATCTTCGCGCCGCCCATCTCCTCCAGCGTGACCTTCTCGCCAATGACCATCTCCGCCATGCGCGGGCTGCCCAGGTACATGGAGGCGTTGCCGTCCACCATGATGACCAGATCGCAGAACGCGGGGATGTACGCGCCACCCGCGGCGGAAGGCCCGAAGAGCAGGCAGATCTGCGGCACGAAGCCGGACATGTGCACTTCGTTGTAGAAGATGCGGCCCGCGCCGCGGCGACCGGGGAACATCTCCACCTGGTCCGTGATGCGAGCGCCCGCCGAGTCCACCAGGTACAGCAGCGGACAGCGCAGCGAGCGCGCGGTCTCCTGGATGCGGAGGATCTTCTCCACCGTGCGCGCGCCCCAGCTCCCGGCCTTCACCGTGGAGTCGTTCGCCATGATGGCGACGGTGCGACCGGCCACGCGGCCCACGCCGATGATGACGCCGTCCGAGGGCAGCTCGGGGTCCACGTTGTTGGCGAGCTTGGCGTCCTCGACGAACGAGCCCGCGTCCACGAGCAGGCGGATGCGCTCGCGAGCAAAGAGCTTGCCCGCCTCCTTGTTCTTCGCGTGGTACTTCTCGGCTCCGCCCTTCTCGACCTGGGCAATCTTCTCGAGCAGCTTCACGTCGTTGGCCATGGCCCCGGCGACATAGCAAAAAGGTTCCCGGCTGGCTCCCTTCTCGCCAGTTCGTTTCCCAGCCGGCCGTCCAGCCCACGACGCACCGCGCCTCCCTCGGGGCGCCGGGGATGTCGGGTCGAGCCCCCCTGCCTAGCTTCATGTCGCACGGGGGATGCGCGCGCAGGCCGCCCCCGGCAACCCTCGCGTCCGGGAGGAACGACCATGTTCGAATCGAAGAAAGCCAAGTGGATGGCCAAGGGGGTCGCCAAGAGCGACCTGTATCGCCGCTACCTCGCCCACAAGCTGCTCAACCAGTTCCCCCGCTACGCGAAGTCCAAGTGGGACGACTTCGATCCGGATGATGCGCTGCATCATATCGGACTGACCACCTACCGGCCGGGGCGCTCGGGGCTGGGCGGGCTGGGGCTCTTCGTACTCGGGGCGGCGGTGGGCAGCGTGGTGGGCCTGATGATGGCGCCGCGGCCCGGCACCGAGCTGCGCACCACCGTCAAGGACAAGGCGATGGGCTATCTCAACAAGCAGGGCGTGACGCTGGGCTCGGAGAAGACCGCCAGCGCCTGAAGCCCACGCGGGCGAGGCGAGCCGGGGCCCGGGGAGTCATCCTCCGGGCCCCGAGCGCCTCAGCGCCCCTGGTAGACGGGGGCGCGCTTCTCGGCGAAGGCACGCAGGCCCTCGAGGCGGTCCTCCGTCTTGAGGACCTCTTCGTACTTGCGCAGCTCCAGCGCGAGCGCGTCGCCCAGCTCCAGGCCGAGGCCCTCGTCGATGGCGTGCTTGGCGGTGGAGACGGCGATGGGGGCGTTGGCCACCACGGCCTCGGCGAGCTGGAAGGCCACCTCCAGCAGGTGTCCCTCGGGCGCGAGCCGGTTCACCAGGCCGATGCTGAAGGCCTCGGCGGCGTTGAGGCGCCGAGCGGTCAGGATGAGGTCCTTGGCGCGGCCGGGGCCAATCAGGCGCGTGAGCCGCTGGGTGCCGCCTCCGCCCGGGATGATGCCCAGCTTCACCTCGGTGAGGCCCAGCTCCGCGGCGGGGGCCGCCACGCGCAGGTCGCACGCCAGGGCCAGCTCGGTGCCGCCTCCCAGGGCCGCGCCGTTGAGGGCGGCGATGAAGACGCAGTCGCTCTGCTCCACCGCGCGCAGCGTGACGCGCAGGCCGTCGAGGAAGGCGCGCACCTCGTCCTCGCTCATTCCGGCCCGCTCCTTGAGGTCCGCGCCCGCGCAGAAGGCCTTGTCGCCCGCGCCCGTGATGATGACGGCGCGCACCTGGCGGCCCGTGGACACGCGCGTCACCATCTCGCCCATCTCGCGGAGCATGGCGCGGCTGACGGCGTTGCGACGGCTCTCCCCGTCGATGGTCCAGATCTCGATGGCCCCCCGGGCGTCGACCTTGAATTCCGGCATGGTTGCTTCCCTTTCGGGCCCCGCAGCGGCCCACCGTGGCGGGCTGCAGACTGCGGCGGGTTCCCCAGTCTGGCAAGGCGGAAACGGTTAGGATTTCCCCATGCGTCCGTGTCCCTCCGCCTCGACCCGCATCCTCCGTCGGGCCCGCTGCTCGCCCGGCCTGCTCTCCCTGGTGGCGCTGGCCGTGCCCCTGCTCGCATGGGCCCGTGGCGGTGGCGGCGAGCACTACACGCGCCCCAGCCAGAGCGAGGATCACGACGGCGGCGGTGGAGGCGGCGGGCTCCCCATCTACCTGTTGTTCCGGATCGTCCAACTCGTCTTCATGTACCCGAAGGTGATGATCCCGCTGATCGTCATCGGCGGCGCCTTCTACTGGCTCTATCAGCGCAACCTGCACCCCACCGCCACGACGCGCCGAGCGCTGGAGCAGCGTGAGGCCGAGGTGCGCACGCAGGTCTCCCCGCGCGACGTGCAGGGCTGGGTCAACGCGCTCAAGCTGAAGGACCCCGCCTTCGAGCCCGAGGCCCTGCTGGGCAAGGTGCGCTGGCTCTTCATGGAGCTGCAGCAGTCCTGGTTCCGCCGAGACATGACGCCGGTGCGACCGTTCCTCTCGGACGCGACGTGGCAGCGCTTCAACGTGCAGCTCCAGCTCATGGAAGCCCAGGGCGTGCGGGACGCCATCACCGACATCGAGGTGCTCGGCCTCCAGCTCATCGGGCTGCACCAGAGCGAGTGGTACGACAGCGTCCTCGTGCGCGTGCACGCGCGGATGCGAGACACGGACGTGCCCGCCAACCACACCGAGGCCCAGGCCGAGGCCGCCGCGCGCCGTGCCCCCTTGGAGCCGTTCACCGAGGTCTGGACCTTCGTGCGCAAGCCCGGGGCGAAGACGCGCATCGGAGAGGACCTGTACCAGGGCAAGTGCCCCAACTGCGGCGCGCCCTACCAGGGCGGCGCGAGCAACCGCTGTGAGTTCTGCCAGGCGGTGGTGAACTCCGGCAACTACGACTGGACGCTCGCGGAGATCACCCAGGGCGTGGAGCACGTGCGCTACCACACGACGGTGGACGGCCTGCGCGAGGCTCGGCAGGTGGACCCCGCGCTCAACCTCGAGATGCTGGAGGACCGGGCCTCGCTCCTGTTCTGGAAGTGGATCGACGCCCAGAGCCGAGGCGACGCGCGCCGGTTGGGCAAGGTGGCGCAGCCTGCGGCCGTCGGGAAGCTGGGCGGGGAACTCGACGCGCTCGCGAAGCAGGGCCGGCGTCGCGTGTTCCTGGAGTGCGCGGTGGGCGCGGTGGACGTGCGCGCGCTGGAGGTGCACGCGGGCGACATGGATCGCGCCCAGGTGGAGATCCGCTGGAGCGCGCGCATGGGCGTGGGTCCGGTGAACGAGGCCCCGCCGCCGCTGCCCACCGTGCCGCAGCGCTGGGTCTTCACGCTCGTCCGCCAGCACGGGGCGACGACGAACACCGCCAACGGCATGTCGACGGACCGCTGCCCCCAGTGCAACGCGCCGCTCACCGACAGCGCCGCCACGTCCTGCGAGTTCTGCGGCGCCGAGCTGGGCACTGGCGCCCGGGACTGGGTGCTCGCCTCCGCCCTGCCCTTCGAGTCGTGGAACGCGCGCGAGGACGAGCGCTTCCGCGACACGCAGCGCGCCCGCGGACCGCTCCCGCGTCCGGGTGGCGCGGCGGTGGCACCCAGCGCGGGGGCTCGCGCGGTGACGGATGTGCGGGAGCGCGAGCGCCTGCTCTACATGATGGCCGCCATCGCGGCCGCGGATGGCGAAGTGAGCCCGGCAGAGCGACGCATGCTGAAGCTGTGCTCGGAGCGCTGGGGCGTGGCGTGGGCCAACGTGGAGATGGCCCTGGGCGCCGGTCCGCAGCTCTTCGAGCGCCTCCTGCCCCGAGGCAGCCCCGAGGCCGAGGTCTTCCTGCGGCACATCGTGGACATCGCGCTCGTGGATGGCCGCATCGACCGGAAGGAGCGGCGCATGCTGGAGACGGCCGCCGCGCACCTCGGGCTGGAGGCCCAGCTCACGCAGATGCTGGACGGGCACTGAGGGCCCGTCCGGGGCTCAGGTCTGGGCGCGGCGGGAGGCCTTCTTCTCCCGCTCACCCAATGCCGCCTGCAGGTACTTGCCCGCGAGCTTGCGGCCGATCAGCTCCTGGGCGATCTCCCCGGCCTCCACCAGCTTGTCCAGGTCGATGCCCGTCTCCACGCCCATGCCGTGGAGCATGAAGACCGCGTCCTCGGTGGCCAGGTTTCCGGCCGCGCCCGGCGCATAGGGACAGCCGCCCAGCCCGCCGATGCTCGCATCGAACGTCGTCACGCCCGCGGTCAGCCCCACCAGGGTGTTGGCCAGCGCGGTGCCGCGCGTGTCGTGCAGGTGGAGCGCCAGCTTCTCCACGGGGATGTGGCGCAAGAGCGCCTCCAGGATCTCCCCTGTCTGTCGCGGCGTCCCCACGCCAATCGTGTCGCCCAGGCTGAGCTGGTAGATGCCGGCGTCCGCGAGCTGGCGGCAGATGTCCACCACGCGCTCGATGGGAACGTGGCCCTCGTAGGGGCAGCCCCAGACGGTGGAGAGGTAGCCGCGCACGCGCAGGCCCGCCTTGAGGGCCGCCGCCGTCACCTCGCGCGCGCCCGCCAGGGCCTCGGCGATGGTCTTGTTGATGTTCTTCTTCGAGTGGGCCTCGGACGCGGAGATGAAGACCGCGGCCTCCTGGAGACCCGCCTCCTTCGCGCGCTCCAGGCCCTTGAGGTTGGGCACCAACGCGGAGAACACCACGCCCTCGCGCCGCCCGACGAGCTTCATCAGCTCCTCGGCGTCCGCGAGCTGCGGAATCCACTTGGGTGACACGAACGACGTCACCTCGATGCGCTTCTCGCCCGAGGCGACGAGCGCGTCGATGAGCCGAGCCTTGTCGCGCGTGGGCAGCGTCCGCAGCTCGTTCTGGAGGCCGTCGCGCGGGCCCACTTCGTACACGTCCACCCGGCGAGGCAGCTGCCCCAGCAGCGCCACGGGACTCCGGGGATGTTCGTTCGGCGCCATCTCAGCCATGTCGAAGCACTGCTCCCACGATGAGCTCGGTCGATTCGGGGGTCGGTGGCTCGCCCTCCAGCCCGCCGTGCACCCACGCCGTCGAAAACCCCGTGCTTTCCAACAGTTGCGTCAGTTCCGCAAGGGGATAGTAGCGGATGGCATAGGACGCGGACAGCACGCGCCCATCCGCCAAGGTCAAGGTGCGTCGCCCCACATCGCGGCCACGCACCGCGTCGAAGTGGCTCTCCTCTTCCAGGACACTCCCATCCGGTAACCGCCGTGTGAATGCCGCGCTTGGCGAAGCCGCCAGCCGCTCGGCCGGGACGGTTTGAAACACCAGCGTGCCGCCGGGCCGGAGCACTCGGGCCACCTCGCGCAAGAGCCGCACGTGCGCCTCGTCCGAGAACGCGAACAGTGTCGAGTACCAGGCATAGGCGCCCCCCAGCGACGCGGCGCGAAACGGCAGCGCGAGCAGGTCCCCCCGCACCGCCGGGAAGCCCCGCCGGCGCATGGCCAGGGATAGCGGATCCAACTCCAGCCCGAGCACGCGTCCCGCCAGCGGGCCCGAGGCGTTCAGCCGAGCCGCATGGCGACCATGGCCACAGCCCAGATCCACCACCGGCCCCGGCACCGAGGCGAACACGGACGCGAGGTAGTCCGCCTCGCGCGCGGTGACGGGCTCGGACAGGAAGGGCAACGTGCTGCGCAGGTACAGCTCGCCAAAGAACCCCACCGCGCGCGGCTCAGCGAGCGGGGGCGAGCCGGGCACGCAGACGCTTCGAGGCCTCGTCGAGCACCGCGTCCGTCTTGCAGAAGGCGAAGCGCGCCATGCCCTGCCCCAGGTGGCGGTGCTCCGGGCTGTAGAAGACGCTGGGCGGAATGGCGGCCACGCCCACCTCCGTGACGAGGTGCCGGCAGAAGGCCACGTCGTCCGCGAAGCCGTGGCGCGCGATGTCCGTGAGGATGAAGTAGCTGCCCTCGGGCGTGTACACGGGGAGCCCCGCCTCGCGCAGGCCCGCGAGCAGCCGCTCGCGCTTCCCAAGATAGAGGCGCGTGAGGTCCTCGAAGTACGCATCGGGAAGTCGCAGCGCGGTGGCCACGGCGGCCTGGAGCGGTGACGCCGTGGCGAACGTCACGAACTGGTGGGCCCGTTGCACAGCATCGCGCAGCGGCGGCGGCGCAATCACCCACCCCACCTTCCAGCCGGTGAGGCTGAAGGACTTGCCCGCGCTGCTCACGGTGACGGTGCGATCCGCGAAGACAGGCAGCGTCGCGGGACGCAGGTGCCGGGCCGGCGCGAAGACGAGGTGCTCATACACCTCGTCGGAGAGCACGAACGCGTCGTGCTCCGCGCACAGCCCGCCGAGGAACTCCAGCTCCTCGCGCGTGAAGACCTTGCCCGTGGGATTGTGGGGCGTGTTGAGGATGAGCAGGCGCGTGCGCGGACCGAACGCGGCACGGACCTCGTCGCGATCGAACCACCACGTGGCATGCGCCGCGTCGGGCGGGCGCAGCGGGACGTAGCGAGCGGTGGCCCCCAGGAACGCGATGTTCGCGTCATACGAGTCATAGAACGGCTCGAAGGCCACCACCTCGTCGCCGGGATTCACCAGCCCCAGGAGCACATCGAGGATGGCCTCGGTGGCCCCGCTGGTGACGGTGACCATGGTGTCGGGGTCCACTGCCTGGCCGTGGAAGCGCATCGCGTGCTCGGCGATGGCCTGCCGCAGGTCCTTCGCGCCCACGCCCATGGCGTACTGGTTGATGCCGTCGCGGATGGCGCGCTGAGCGGCTTCCTTCACCGCGTCGGGGCCGTCGAAGTCTGGGAAGCCCTGCCCCAGGTTGACGGCGCTGTGCTTGGCGGCGAGCGCGCTGAACTCGGAGAAGACGGTGGTGCCGAAGCGGGAGACGCGCTCTGCGAACACGGGCCTGGACATGGCGGACGGGTCCTCCGGTGGGCCGGAGGACCGGCCATTCAGGGGCGAACGATAGCGTCCACCGGGACGGAACGCGCGGCTTCCTCGCTCGCGCGCTGCCGGACGGCCCGAGACAGCACGAGGGCCAGACTCGTCACCACCACCACGAGCGGCACCGCGCACAGCAGATCCGTGGCGTAGTGGAACCGCCCGGACAGCGTCGCGATGATGAGCCCGATGCCCGGGGCCAACATCACCCAGAACAGCGTCCGGTAGAACCGGAACGCGTAGAACAGCACCAGCAGCGTCGCCCCGGTGTGCCCGGACGGGAAGCAGTCCCGCGTGAAGAGCGGCGTGCGCATCATCGACTCGAGCAGCGGCGTGAGCGGCCCGCCGTGCAACCCCGGCCCATCGAATGCGCCGATGAGGAAGTAGCGCGGCCCCACCGCGGGCACCAGCGAGTAGGCCGCGTAGTTGAGACTGAAGAGCAGGCCCAGGCCCAGGAGGTACTCGTCGAACCCCGCCGTGGCGCCCCGTCCCCGGTAGTACAGCAGGATGCCCAGCAGCAGCGGCCACATGAAGTGGCCGTAGTAGCAGAGCATCAGCACGTCATTGAGCAGCGGAGGCACCCGGTGCGCCAGCTCCACCGCGGCCTGGAAGCCGAAGAGGCGCTGATCCGTGGCCATGAGCTGCGCGTCCTTCACGAGCGGATTGATCCAATCCACCACGGGCCCGAGCCACCCATGCACCATGGCGGACACGGGCAGCAGCCAGAAGTCCGCCGCGACACTCAGCAGCCGCTGTCGGGGGAAGCGAGACTCCAGCGTGCGGAGCACCAGGGGCCCGAGCGCCATCATTCCGAACAGCCAGCCGTTGCGCGCGGCGTGGTAGCCCCAGCGAGCCGGCCCCAAGAGCACCAGGGCGGCCAGCGAGCAGGCGACGATGATGACGATGTCGACGCCACGGAAGCGGACCTGCGGCTGGCGAGCGTCCACCAGGGTTCGGCTGCGCTCTCGGGTGAAGGACCAGGAACTCACGCCGACTTTCGCTCCCCCGGCGGCCCGGCCGACACATCGCCAGCCACGCCGAGATCCAGGTTCGGAACGCCCACCCCGTCGCCCTGATGCCGCCCCTTCCATCGCTCCAGCAACGCCAGCATGGCAGGGAAGAACACTGTCGTCCCCATGAAGGTGCACACGACCCCGAGGATCGCAATCTGTCCAATGCTGCGCAGTCCCTGATGGTTCGCGACGAGCAGCGCGCCGTAACCCGCCGCGTTGGAGATGGTCGCCACCACGGCGGCCAGGCCCGTGTGCCGGACCACCTTGCCGAGCGAGCCAGGGCCCTCTTCCTCGTACCGGTGGAACAGATGCACCGAGTTGTCCACCGCGATGGCCAGGAGGTTGGGCAGCACCACCGCGTTGATGAAGTTGAGCTGCACGTCGAACAGGTACATGCCGCCCGCCAGGCACGTCATGCCCAGGAAGAGCGGGCCGGCCACCAGCAGCGCACGCTTGAAGCTGCGCAGGCTGGCGAAGATGACCAGGAAGACGACCACCGCGGCGGACCAGAGGATGAACGGGCCATCCCCCCGCACGAGCGAGAAGATGCGCGCCGCGATGCGGTTGCTGTCCAGCACCGCCAGGTCGATGCCCTTCGCCTTGGCGCCGTCGACCACCTCGTCGATCTGCGCCGCCCAGCGCTGCAGGTCCTGGGTGTCGTAGTTGGACACGGACGGGAACAGCAGGAGGAACATGCCCTTGCCGTCCAGCGCCTCGAAGCGCCGGCGCGCCTCCACGGGCACCTGCTCCAGCGCGTAGGGCTTGGCCTCCACCAGCTCCCGGAACTGCTTCACCTTCGCGTCGGCCTGAATCTCCGAGGGCAGGCCGTCGAGGATGGCCTTGATCTTCCCGATCTCCGCCTGCCGGTGCTCCAGGTCATACGGAACCAGATCGCTCAGGGACGCGGTGCGCAGGAAGACGGAGTCCTTCCCGTTCTTCACCTTCACCTGCGCGATGATGTCCTCCACCTGGTGGACCTGATCCAGGTTGTCCACGTAGAGGATGGCCGGGTTGAGCGGCGAGCCGATCTGCTCGGTGATGTGGTCGTCCAGCCGGGAGGCCGGCGAGTCGCCCTTGAGGTTGCGCAGGTTCGTCTCGAAGCCCAGGCGCGGCGCGATGACGACCGAATAGGCCGCGAACCCGACCACCATGAGCGCGATGGCCGCGATGAGCCCGGTGGGCCAGCGCCGCCACTCCTTCTCGGGGGCCGCGGGCGTGGCCGGTGCCGCGCCTGGAGCGGGCGCCTCGTCCCGACGGAAGGGCCGGATGCGCTCGGCGATGGCGAGCAGCGACGGACCGATGGCGTAGGCCGCCAGCACCGCCAGCATCACGCCCAGGCCGGCCAGCAGGCCGAACTGCTTGAATGCGTGGAACTGCGCCAGCAGCAGCACGAGGAACGCCGCCGCGTTGGTGAGCGCCGAGGTGAGCGCGCCGCTGAACGTGCCGCGCACCGTCGCCGCGAGCGACTCGCGCACGCCCTGGGTCTGCCGCTCCTCCCAGTAGCGCATCGACAGGTGGACGCCATACTCGATGCCCAGGCCGATGAGGATGGCCACGAGGAAGCCCGTGACGATGTTGAGGTGCCCGATGGCGAGCTGCGCGAAGGCGAACGTGAAGACGAGCCCCACCATGACTGGCAGGCCCACCACGAACAGCGCCGAGATGCGCCGGGTGGCCAGGAGGATGAGGGCCACCGCGATGAGGCCGGACAGCAGGCCCGCGTTGGACAGGTCGCGGCGCATCACCGCGTCCTCCTCGATGCGGTTCTGGAAGTTGCCCGTGGCCTCCAGCGTGACGCCCGGGTAGCTCGCCGCCGCCAGCTCCCGCCCCGTCCCCAGGGCCTTGTCCACGAAGCGCCGCGCGAAGTCGAGGTCGCCCGCCGTCCCCGACGGCTTGATCATCAAATACACTTCCGAGCCGTCCGCGTTCGTCAGGAACTCCCGCATCGGCGTCTCGGGCGTGTGCTTCTTCGCGATCTCCTCGAAGGTGGGCGGCTTGGGCAGGGCGCCCAGGTCGATGTAGAGCGGGTTGTACTGCTGTCGCTCGTAGTGAACCCGGGCCTCGATGTCACTGCGCAGCGCCTCCAGCTTCTCCGCCGGTAGCAGCAGGAGGCCGTGCGTGCGGAAGAACTCCACGTCGAAGTGGTACTCGACGTAGCGGACCTCTGGGAGGGCCTCGAGCCGCGACTTCAGCTCCCCGGCATAGGCGCGAAGCTTGTCGGGGGTCGTCCCCTTCGCCATGACGACGAGGTACCCGTCACCCCCCGCCTTCTCTGACACGCGTGTCAGATCTCGCACCTCGCGAGCCCCTTCGGGAAGAAGCTCCACGAAGGACCCGCGAAACTCCAGCCGCGACGCGAGCAGCCCGCAAACGGCCGTCACCAGGGCGAAGACCGCCAGTACTTGCCAAGGGCGCGCCATGGCTCCCTGGATGAACCCATCGAACCACCGCTGCCGCCAAGACTTGGACACCGTCCACTCCTCGAAATTGGCCGGCACAAGCAAGTTCCCAGCCACTTGTACCGGCACCCCCCAACAGCGGGAGAAGTGGAAGCCTTCCGGGCGCTTGCGCGACCCCTCACATGTGTCCCGATGTAAGCCCAGGGGACTCCACTATCTCCTGGCTGACGGGCATGCCTGGGGCGGCGGCGTGCCACCGATGCCACGCCTGTGTCAAGTGGCTGGCTGTCGGGGGTGGCCGAGGGCCATGCGAGGTGTCAGTCCGCGCCTTGACAGTGTGGAGTTCCCTCTTTATTCACGGCCGGCGTCGTCCTGCTGGGTGGTCGCGCACGCTGGGCATCCGGGACGGAACAGGCCCTGCATACAGAACAGCGACCCGATCCCGTTTCCACCCAAGGATCACTCCCCCCGACGCAGAGAAAGAGCACCATGAGCGACGTCTTCGAAAAGTGCCGTACCTGGAAGGACTACCGGATCGCGAAGGCCACCGGGCTCTACCCGTACTTTCGCGCCATCGAAGCGTCCCATGGCGCCACGGAGGTCGAAATCGAGGGTCGGCGAGTCATCATGGTCGGCTCCAACAACTACTTGGGCCTGTCCGCGGATCCCCGCGTGAAGGAAGCGGCCATCAAGGCCACCGAGAAGTTTGGCACCACCTGCTCCGGCTCGCGCCTGCTGAACGGCACCCTGGCGCTTCATGAGGAGCTGGAAGCGCGTCTGGCGAAGTTCCTCAACCGCGAGGCCGCCATCGTGATTTCCACCGGGTTCCAGACGAACCTGGCGCTGGCCTCCATCCTCGGCCGGCACGACATCGTCTTCAGCGACCGCCAGAACCACGCGTCGCTGGTGGACGGCATCCGCCTGTCGTTCGCGACCGAGCGCAAGTTCCGCCACAACGACATGGAGCACCTGGAGCAGCTCCTGTCGGCGGCGGATCCGGACGCGGGGAAGATCATCGTCACGGACGGCGTGTTCTCCATGGAGGGCGACATCTGCAACCTGCCCCGCATCGTGGAGCTGGCCGCCACGTACAACGCGCGGGTGATGACGGATGACGCCCACGCCATGGGCGTGCTGGGCGAGCTGGGCCGGGGCACCTCCGAGTACTTCGGACTGGAGAAGGAGACGGACCTCGTCATGGGGACGTTCTCCAAGAGCTTCGCGTCGCTCGGCGGCGTGCTGGCCGGTCCGTTCGAGGTCATCAACTACATCCGCCACAAGGCGCGCTCGGTCATCTTCTCCGCGTCCATGACGCCCGCCTCCATCGCGGCGGCGCTCAAGGCGACGGAGATCATCGAGGCCGAGCCGCAGCGACGCGCGCGCCTGCTGGACATCGCGGAGAAGATGCACAACGGCTTCCGCGCCATGGGCTTTGACACGGGCGTCTCCGTGACCCCCGTGGTCCCCGTGCACATCGGCGACCAGGTGAAGTGTTTCCGCTTCTGGCGCGCGCTGCACGAGGCAGGCGTGTTCGCCAACCCGGTGATTCCGCCGGCGGTCGAGCCGGGCCACGCGCTCATCCGCACCAGCTACATGGCCACGCACACCGACGCGCAGCTCGATCAGGTGCTGGACACCTTCGAGAAGATCGGCCGCCGCCTGGGCGTCATCCCGGAGACGCGCCCCACGGTGTACGAGCCGGTGAAGATCGCGCGCCCGGGCTCCAACGTCCGCGGCAACCGCGCCAGCGAGACCTGGGCGGCCGGCAGCGCGGGCCAGCTCGCGGATCGCGGCTTCTCGCTGGATCAGCTCTCGCGCATGTCGTCGCGCGAGATGGCCGGCAAGCTCTTCGACGCCGTCGAGCAGCTCACCTGGCGCGCCGCGAACCTCCAGCCGGAGGACCTGCGCAAGCTGGGTGAGGCGCCCATGAAGCTCTGGGAGAAGCGCGGCGAGCTGGGCGGGCTCTTGCTGGAGAAGGGCGCCCACCTGTTCCTGCGCAACGGCGCTGACGGCTCTGACGGCAACCAGGCCGAAAGGAACTGAGCCCCTCCATGGCCCTCCCCGCCGAACAAGACGCAGCTTCCCCCGCCCTTCCCCCCATGCCCGTGGATGTCCAGATCTCCCCTGTGCGGAGCTCGGCGGACCGGATGGCCTTCATCCGGTTCCCCTACTCCGTCTACCGGAACGATCCGAACTGGGTCCCGCCGCTGGAGATGGAGCGAAAGGACTTCCTCGACCCGAAGAAGAACCCCTTCCTCGAGTACGCGGACGTGGAGCTGTTCCTGGCTCGGCGGGGCAATCAGGTGCTGGGGCGCATCGCCGCCATCAAGAACCCGCACCACATGGAGTACCACGGCACCAAGGAGGGCTTCTTCGGCCTCTTCGAGTGCGTGAACGACGCGAGCGTGGCGCGGGCGCTGCTGGACACCGCGGCGAACTGGCTGCGGGAGCGCGGGCTGGACTCGATGCTCGGGCCGGCCAACTTCTCGTCCAACCAGGACTGGGGCTTGCTGGTCGAGGGGCATGAGACGCCGCCCGCGATCATGATGCCCTACAACCCGCCCTACTACTCCGCGCTCCTCGAGGCGTGCGGCTGCACCAAGGCGAAGGACCTGTGGGCGTGGGAGCTGTCCTCGGCCGCGGAGCCTCCGGAGAAGGTGGTGCGCATCGCGGAGAAGATCCGTCAGCGGGACGGCATCACCGTGCGCGCCATCCGGATGAGCGAGTTCGCCGCCGAGGTGTCGCGCGTCAAGGCCATCTACAACGCGGCCTGGGAGAAGAACTGGGGCTTCATCCCCATGACGGAGAAGGAGTTCGACCACCTGGCCAAGGACATGAAGACGGTCGTCCGGCCGGAGCTGGTGCTCATCGCCGAGGTGAAGGGCGAGCCGGTGGCCTTCTCCATGACGCTGCCTGACGCCAACGAGGCCCTGAAGGCGGCGGGCGGGCGGCTGACGCAGTTCGGTCTGCCCATCGGCCTGGTGAAGCTGCTCCTCGCCTCGCGGAAGATCCGGCGCCTGCGCCTGATCACCCTGGGCATCAAGGAGGGCTACCGTCGCCGTGGCCTGGACGCCATCCTGTACCTGGACACGCTCCGGACGGCGAAGCAGCTGGGCTACACGGGCGGAGAGATCTCCTGGACCCTCGAGGACAACCATCTCGTGAACCGGGCCATCGAGAGCATGGGCGGCCGGCGGTCGAAGACGTATCGCGTCTTCCAGCGGCCCCTGTAACACCTGGCCTCGGGGCCCCTGCCCCGCTCACCTTTCGGGAGCGGGGTACGCGAGGCCCGGGCCAACTCTTCACCGCACTACTTCGGCTGACCCGCCGCCCCAGTCGACTCGGCGGCG
The DNA here is from genome assembly GCA_016458225.1 of Myxococcaceae bacterium JPH2. Taxonomy (NCBI): domain Bacteria; kingdom Pseudomonadati; phylum Myxococcota; class Myxococcia; order Myxococcales; family Myxococcaceae; species Myxococcaceae bacterium JPH2. The sequence goes on from JAEMGR010000038.1 coordinate 42,201, forward strand.
CTCGGCTTCACGGACGCGGCGCTGGTGTTGGCGTTCTCCTTCTCCAGCTGCGCGCGCTTGGACTTCAGCGTGGAGAGCAGTCCGTCGAAGCCCTTGTCGTTGAGGATCTTCCGGAACTGCCCCTTGTAGGTCTCCACCAGCGACACCTCGTCGGTGACGACGTCGAAGATGCGCCACTCGGCCTTGGGGGTGGTGCGGAAGAGCTTGTAGTCGACGGGGATCTCATCCTTCTTCACGGTGAGGGTGGTCACGACCGTGGCCTCGTTCCCCTGGATGGTCTCCTTGCCGTACTTCACGTCGGCCTTGGCCTGACCGATGGCCTTCTGGGCGTAGGACGCGCGCAAGAGGCCCGTCATCGTCTCGGTGAAGTCCTTGCGCTGGGCCGGCGTCAGGCCCTCCCAGGCCTTCTCGCCGAGGGCGCGCTTCGCCAGCTCCGAGAAGTCGACGAACTTCTCCACGACGCTGGCGAGCGACTGCACGGTGGCGCCAGGCGCGTTGGCGGCCTTCTGAACATCCGCATTGCCCGATTTGACGACGGTGAGCGGGGCGGCCGGCGCGGCGGCGAGCAGCGTGGCGGCGAGCAGGGAAGCGATCATTTGCGTATGGCTCCGGGATGGAGAACGAGAGTCAGGACAGCAAGGGTAAGATGCTTATTCACCGCTGGAGCCGTGACCTGTCACTCGGGCCAGTCCAGCCAGACCCAGACGAACGTCGTGCCAGCTCTTGGCCTTGTCCGACGAGGCCTGGGCCAGCGCGGTGAAGGCATCCACCAGCTCGCGCGTGTCACCCGTCCCCAGGTCGAAGGCGGCGAACGCGGCGGTCACCCAACGACGCGCGTTCTTCTCCGCCTCGTTGAAGGCCTGGGCCCGGGAGTAGGCGGCCACCAGCTGCCCGTGGACCTGCGTCACTTCCAACTGGATGCCGGCGTGGATCTGCAGCTCCTGCGCGCGCAGCTTGTCCAGCTCCGCGCGGGCCTGCTCCAGCTGCGCGTCCTTGATGGGGATGTCGAACGAGCCGCGCATCACCAGGCCGATTCCGGCGGTGCGCTCGTTGTAGGGGTCGTACGCGAACGGGCTGACCTGCCGCGTGGCGCTGGAGGTCCAGCGGATGTCATAGAAGCCCGCGAGCCCGAGGTCCGGGTAGTAGCTCATCTCGCGAATCCGGACTTCTTGCTCGCGCGCGATGATGCCCGCGGTGATGGCGCGGATCTCCGGGCGGCGTGACTCCGCCTCGCGGACGGACGCCTCCAGCGTGGGCGGCTTCACCTCGGAGTCGAGCGCGAGGTCCTCGGAGACCACCGTGACGGACTCGCCCGGTCCCGCGTTGGCGAGCAGGCGGATCGCCGTGAGCGCGAACTCCATGCCCTGCTGCGCCTCGGCCTTTCGCGCCTCCACGAGCTGACGGAAGTAGCGGACCTTGTACGTGTCCAGCTTGGACACCTGCGCCGAGTCCTCCGCGAGCAACGCGTCGATGCGGCGGCCCGCGTCCTCCAGGCGCTTGGACACGTCGTCGATCTGCTCCACGCCAGCGCGCGCCAGCTGGTAGCCGTAGTACGCCTGAGCCGCCTGGTAGCCCGCCTCATCGCGAGCCCGCTCACGCAGCGCCGCGCCGACGATGGGGCCCTGCTCGCCCGCCTTCTTCAGCGCGGAGAGCTTGCCGAACGTGTACAGCGGCAGCACGGCGTTGCCCGTCGAGAAGACCGTCACGCCGACCTTGCCGAAGTTCCAGTCGCCTTCGAGCGAGGCCTTGGTGGTGGGCGGTCCGCCCAGGCCGTTGTTGCGCGCCTCGGGGATGGGGCCACCGGCGCCCAGGGTGACCTCGAACTTGGGGAACCACGCCCACTTCGCCTGCTGGTAGAGCGCCTGGAACTTGCGCAGCTCGGCCGAGGCCTCCGCCACGCGGGAGTCCGTGGCCCGGGCTCGCGCCACGAGCTGGGCCAGCGTCAGCGGCTGGTGCTTCGCCTCGGGCGCGGTGGAGTCCGGGACGGCCGGCGTCTGAGCGCCTTCCGTCGCGGTGGTGCCCTCGGGCTGGGCGGTGGGCGTCAGCTTGCTCTGCACCGCGTTGCCCGGCTCGCCCGCGGGCTGCGGCGCGATGGCCGGCGGTCCGGGAGGAAGGCGAGGCGTGGCGATGCCCGGCTTGATGGACGAGGTGTTCGTCGCAGGAGTGCCCGCTCCCGAGGGGGAGGACGGATTCGTCGAGGTCCCTGGGTCCGTCGAAGGCGTGGCTGGGCCGGTGCTCGGAGTGGCGGCCCCCGAACCCTGCTGGCCAGAGGGTGACGATGAGCCCGGGGACATGCTCCCCGGCGTGGGCGAAGCGGTGCCCGTCGCGGCCGACCCAGGCGCGAGCCCTGGCGCCGGAGATGGCGCGATCTGCGCTCCCGCCATCCCGGCCGAGAACATCAACCCCACTGCGACGACCCTACCCGCTTCTCTGCGCATCAGTCCGCCTCGTGTGCGGCTCGCATACATGGAAGCACGCACCGGTGCAGCATTTCTGTTCCAGTTCGCGACGTCACCGCTGTTCTTCTTGCGCCCCTCTTTTCATGCGGTCGCATCCCCGCGCGCAAGCGGATGCCACTCGCAGACACTCCTCGAAGACAGTGCTTGGTCGGGAAGAGTCCGCATCGCAGAATCCCGCCGACTTTTTCCCGGAGCGGGCCCGTCCGCCCGAGTCCCGAGGCACACCGAATGGCACACACCGACCGCGTCAAGCAGATCCTGTCCTGGTACCCGTCCGACAACCCCGGCACGCTCACCAACCTGTCCCGCCTGCTCAACTCGGGCACCCTGGCGGGCACCGGCAAGCTGGTCATCCTCCCAGTGGATCAGGGCTTCGAGCACGGCCCCGCGCGCTCCTTCGGGCCGAACCCCGCGGGCTACGACCCGGAGTATCACGCGCAGCTGGCCATCGACGCGGGCTGCAACGCCTACGCGGCCCCGCTCGGCTTCCTGGAGGCGGTCGCTGGGAAGTTCGCGGGCGAGGTTCCGCTCATCCTCAAGCTGAACAACTCGGACTCGCTGGCCAAGGTCCCGGCCCCGATGTCCGCGGTGACGAGCTCCGTGAAGGACGCCGTCCGCCTGGGATGCACGGCCGTCGGCTACACCATCTATCCGGGCTCCGCCGCGCGCAACGAGCAGTATGAAGACCTGCGCGACATCATCGCCGAGGCCAAGTCGTACGGCCTCCCCACCGTCCTGTGGGCGTATCCCCGTGGAAGCGTGAGCAAGGAGGGTGAGACGGCCATCGACGTGGTGGCGTATGCGGCGCAGATCAGCGCCCAGCTCGGCGCGCACATCATCAAGGTGAAGCCGCCGACGGACGTCCTCGAGCAGCCCGAGGCCAAGAAGGCCTTCGAGAAGGCTGGAATCGCCACCAAGACGCTGGCGGACCGGGTGCGCGAGGTGGTGCGCTCCGCGTTCAACGGCAAGCGCATCGTCATCTTCTCCGGCGGCGAGGCCAAGGACACGCCCACCCTGCTGGAGGAGATCCGCCAGATCAACGCGGGCGGCGGCTTCGGCTCCATCATGGGCCGCAACGCCTTCCAGCGCCCCCACGCCGAGTCCGTGAAGCTGCTCAAGGACGTGATGGGCATCTTCGCCGGCAAGTAGTCCGCGCGGTTCGCGGATGCGGCACCGGACGGCCGGGCTCCCACAGGAGTCCGGCCGCTCACGTTTCCGGAGGCATGCGCGCGACGTGAGCCCATGCGGCGGAAAAACAAAAAGCCCGCTGGGTTTCCCCAGCGGGCTTCGTTCACTTCAGTGTGGAGCTAACCGGGATCGAACCGGTGACCTCTTGAATGCCATTCAAGCGCTCTCCCAGCTGAGCTATAGCCCCGAAATCTACTGCAACCACCCGAATCCGCCGTGGGGAGCGGTTCGTGCCGCGAGGCGGCGCACTTCTACCGCTTCTTCGTTCCAGACACCAGAACTGTTTGCGGCTTCGCGACGTTTTTTCCACCCTTCAACCGCTCCGCGATCTCCTCCCCTTCCCGGAGGATGTCCGTGATCTCGCGCGCGTGGGCCTCGGCCGCCTGCTCGGCGTCCTCCACCTGCTTGAGCACCCGAGCGAAGGCAGCCGGCAGCTCCAGCTTGCCCTTCTGCACCTGGCGCCAGACGGCCTCGCCCAGCTCCCGGTACGCCTGCTCCTTTTGATCCTTCAGGAGCGTGGCCCGGCCGTGCGCGCGCGCCAGCTCGGTGTTGCGCTCGACGGCCTCGCGGAGCTGGTTCAGCCGGGCCTGGGACGCCTGGAAGGCCTCCTGGATCTGCTTCATGATCTCGGTCTGCTTCGCGTCGGCCGCCACGTTTCGCCACCTCTAGAGAGGAAGTCCGGGTTTTGCGTAGCGTGGCGCCTCGCTGGCTGTCAACCCTGGGCCTTGCGCAGGCGGGCTGCGAAGAAGCCACCTCCCGGGACGCGCGGCGGCACCGCGCGCAGGAAGGGACCGTCACAGAGGAGCGCGGCGCGCTCGGGCGGCATCCCCTCGCCCACGGGCTCGAGCGAGAAGTCCGGGTGCTGGGCCAGGAACTCCCGCACCACGACGTCGTTCTCCTCCGGCAGCACCGAGCACGTCGCATAGACAATGCGTGCACCCGGTTTCGCCTGCCGCGCGACCTCCGTCAGCAGTGAGCCCTGCGTCGTCTTGAACTCGGTGACGGCCTTCGCGGAGAGCTTCCACTTCTGATCCGGCTCGCGCGCCAGTGACCCCGAGCCGCTGCACGGCGCATCCACCAGCAACACGTCCGCCTCGCTCAGCGGCAGCGGGTGCGGGAAGGCAACCTGGCGCAGGTGCCACTCGCGCACGCGATCCCTCGCGTCCGACAGTCGCCGGCGCGAGCGATCTCCCGCCACCACCTTCCCCGTGGGCCCCACGAGATCCGCCAGCGCCAGCGTCTTTCCGCCCGCACCGGCGCACACGTCCGCCACGGTCAGCCCCGTCAGCGAGCCCCCCGCGGGCCGGCAGGCCTCGACGATGAGCTGGCTGCCCACGTCCTGAACCTGGAGCCGCCCCGACTTCATCATCCGGGTCTCGAAGATGCGGTGGCTGGAGTCCGTCACGCGCAGCGCGTCCGGGGCGGCGGCGACGGCCTCGGCCTGGACGCCCTCCTCCACCAGCGCGGCCAGCACCGCGTCGCGCGTCCCCGGTGGCCGCACCCGGAAGTGCAGCGAGGGCTCCTCATCCAGCGCGGCGAGCAGCCCGGCCAGCACCGGCTCCGGATAGGCCTCCGCGAGCTTCAGCACCAGCCAGCTCGGGAACGAGTGGCGCACCGCGAGCCGCTCCGCGAGCGCCTCGGGCATCGCCGGCTCCGGCAGCGGCGCGGTCACCACGCTGGACAGCAGCGTGTCATTGATGGTGCGCGGGCGCACCGGCCCGGGCAGGCGGACCTCCGGCCCGATCTTCGCCCAGTCCTCGCCACAGAAGAGGCGGCGCCAGAGCGCGTAGCGCACCAGCGCCTGATCCTCGTTGAGGCCGATCTTCCCGGGCGTATGGCCCAGCGTGCGCGCCGCCAGGTCCAAGAGCCGCTGATGACGCGACAGCTCGCGCGCCGCGAAGGCCGCGAACCGGCGCTCCTGTCCGCCCAGTCCGTCGGCGTCCCGCAGGGCGTTGGCCAGCGCGGCCTTGAGCGGCTCGCCCTTCATCACCTCGATGTGCGTCTCCAAGGCGGCGGTGGCCGCGCGTCGAGACGGGCGCCCCAACCGCTCCGAGGGATGCGGCGAGGGCCAGACTGAGGAATCCACGGCGTGAAACCTACTCTCTCAAGGGGACACAGACCGCCAGGCAGCCCGCGTGCGTCCGTGCCTCGGGGTGTTGTCCCTCGGACACGAAGAAATAGTGGGGACTGGAGAACCGCTCGCCCCCCACCGTCAGTTCACCTTCCACCACCCTCACGCCGTGCCGCTCGCTCCGGGGCCCCCATGCGAAGGACGCTCCTGGGCCCATGCGTACCCAGGAATATCCGGAAGCCGCGGTCTCCGGGGGCCGTGCCACCTCCACGCCCGGCCCGAGCGCGGACCAATGCCCGCATCCAGGGCGGGGCTCGCCGAGGGCCACGTGCTCGGCCTCGCGCTTCACCTCGAGGAAGCGGTTGACCAGGGCGAGGATGTCCTCGAGTTGGAAGGGCTTGGTGAGCAGTCCGTCCGGCGAGGTGGCTCCGAGCGTGCGCCCCACTTCGTCGGGAGTCGCCGCGCTGACCACCGCCACTGCCTGGAACTTGCTCCGAGCTGCCTCCAGGATGGTCCGGCCGTCCCGCTCGCCGCCGCCGATCCGCAGGTCCGTGATGACCAGCTCGTATCGCTCGTTCTCCAGGGCGGCGAGGGCCTCGTCGACGCCGCCGGTCGCTCGCACCGTCGCGAGCTCCTCGACCAGCTCCGCCATTCCCTCCCGGAGGCTTGCGTCGTCCTCGACCAGCAGCACCTTCATGGGGTCACTCCCACCTGGGCGCACCGTCATCCAACCGGTCTGGAGTGAATGGCCCTCCCCGGACTCGAACCGGGACGCGGGGTCAGCCGCAGCGGATTTTGAGTCCGCCTCGTCTACCAATTTCGACAGAGGGCCCCTCGACGCTGGGACGGGCAGACGTATACCGCGCTCCGCGCCCAGATGCATCCGAAGATTGCGGTGCCGCACGCACATCGCTAAAGGGGCACCCCATGTACAACCTCATCCTCTCCCTGGCCGTGGGGCTCGTGGTCGGTGTGCTCGTGCACCTGACGGGCTTCTCGTGGTGGGCCTGTCTCATCCCGGGCATCATCGCCTTCTTCGCGTCCTTCCTCCTCCTGGCGCGGCGGGTCGCCAACCGCATCCAGGCGTTGATGACGGTCGTCCAGCAGGACCTCCAAGGACAGCCCAGCAGCCAGAAGGAGGCGCAGGCCAAGGTGGACCGCGCCGTGAAGACGCTGGAGCAGGGGCTCGCCTACGAGAGGTGGCAGTTCCTCGTGGGGCCGGAGATCCACGCGCAGATCGGCATGCTCAAGTACATGGTCAAGGACATGGACGGCGCCAAGAGCCACTTCGACAAGGCCAGCGCCCGCAACTACATGGCCAAGGCGATGGAGGGCGCCCTGCACTACCAGCGCAAGGACACCGCCGCGATGAAGGCCGCCTTCGAGGCCGCCGTGAAGAGCGGGAAGAAGGAGTCCATCGTCTGGGCCGTGTACGCCTGGTGCCTGCTCCAGCAGAAGGACAAGGATGGAGCGCAGCAGGTGCTCGCGCGCGGCGTGGAGCAGAACCCGTCCGACGAGAAGCTCAAGTCCAGCCTGGCCCAGCTCCAGAACGACAAGCGCCTGAAGATGAAGCCGTACGAGCCGCTGTGGTGGCAGTTCGGCCTCGAGGCGCCGCCGGTCATGCCCCCCATGGGCGGTGGCCGCCGCGTTCAGTTCACCAGCCGACGCTGACGGGCACAAACGCCCTCGTGTCACGCCGGGCCTTCGGGCCCGGCAATTCCTACCGCCCCTCCTCGCGGGCTGCTGCAACGACTTCCGCTCGTTCCCCCGCGAGGCGCCGGCTCTCACCGCAAACACTTGAAAAGACTTCCGCCGCGGCGTGCTCGAAAGGGCACGCTGCTTGCTCTCCGTGCGGGCTCGCAACGCGGGGGACGCACCCCATCGGCCCCGGCGCCCAGGCGCGCGGGCCGGGTGTCCGGAGGTCTCGGGTGATGGGTGCAGGGGGAATCGGGTGCGAGGCGGACCGGCAGGGGGCAGCGGAGTGGACGGCGCGGACTCCGGCCGAGTCTGGAACCCACGGTGGCGACCGGACGCCTCTCCCCGACGACGCGCGCGCTCGCGGTGACGGAGGCAGGGACATGGAACGTCTCGGCCGGAGCCATGGACGCGCCCTCCTCCTCATCATCGAGGACGACGCCGGTGTCCGCGACAGCCTCCGGGAGCTGCTGGCCCCGCGCTTCGAGGTGCTGTGCGCGGCCGAGGGCGGCGCAGGGGTCGAGCTGGCGCGCGAGCACCGGCCGGACCTGGTGCTGTTGGATCGCTTCCTTCCCAACGCGGATGGCCTGTCCGTGCTGGAGACGCTCCAGCGCGACGCGCGCACCCAGCCCCTGCCCGTCATCTTCCTGACGGGGGACGCGGACGAGGCGACCCTCGAGCGCTGCCTGGAGATGGGCGCGGTGGACTTCATCCACAAGCCGGCGAGCGCGCGGGAGCTGACGGCCCGAATCGATCGGGCGCTGCGGCAGAGCGAGCAGCAGCGGCGGCTGCAGATCCTCGCGCAGACGGATGCGCTCACCGGGTTGGCCAACTTCCGCGCGCTGTCGGTGCGCTTGGACGAAGAGTTCCGCCGCGCCGACCGCTACGGCTATCCGCTCAGCGTGGTGGTCATCGACCTGGACCACCTGAAGGCCCTCAACGACGGCCTGGGTCATGACGTGGGCAACCAGGCCATCCTCGCGCTGGCCACCCTGCTCCAGACGAACCTGCGCGAGTCGGACTTCGCGGCGCGCTTTGGAGGGGACGAGTTCGTCGTGCTCCTGCCGCACCAGACGGCGCAGGAGGCATCCGTCTTCGCCGATCGCATCCGCACAGGCATGCACGGCGTGAGCGTCCACAAGAGCGATGGAAGGCCCGCCCCCTTCGGACTGAGCGTGAGCGCGGGCGTGGCCGACCATACCTTGGAGACAGCCCGCGACAGCACCGAGGCGCTGCTCCAGGCGGCGGACGCGGCGCTGTACGAGGCCAAGCGCGAGGGACGCGACCGGGTGGTGGTGTTCGGCCAGCCGCTCCATGCGTCGCCCGCGCACCGACATTGAGACGTGGCACGTGGGTACTTGGCGGGCGCGAGCGAGGGCGCGGATGACTGGGAGCGGCAGGCTGGCGAGTGGTTCGAGGGTGGCGATCGTCGGTGGCGGCATCGCCGGAGCGGGGCTGGCGGCCTCGCTCCTCTTCAACGGGCGGGCGCGAGGGGTGTCCCTGGATGTGAGGGTCTACTCGGGAGGCACGTCCGAGCGCACGGCGCCCCCCGCCGTGCTGACACCCGAGTGCCGCTCTCGCCTGGCAGCCCTGGGCTGCCGCATCCCGGCCGAGTGGCGGACGCACGAGCTGCGCGGCGTGGAGGTCATCTCGGAGGGCCGGCGGGCGCTCTTGCCCGCGTCGTCCGGAGGACTCTGGGTCGTCGACGGTTGGCCGCAGGGGGACGGTGGGTTGGCCCAGGTGCGCGCCCTGCTCGCCAATGCCTCCAGCACCCAGGGGGCTCGCTTCATCCCTCGGCACGTCGAGCGTGTGGAGCGACAGGCGCCCGCGCCGGACGCGCCCGTGTCGGTGCGCAACTCGGGGTCGCTGGTGGTCCGAGCCCAGGGCAGCGGTGAGCGCTTCCACGCCGTGGCGCTCGCGGCCGGCGCGGGGCCCCTGCTGGGGGACGGCTTCTTCAAGGGGTTCCGTCCGGCGCCGGTGATGCCCGCGGTGCAGGCTCGGCTGCGGCAGTCCGCGTCGCGCCTGGAGCTGTCTCCCGTGGCGCGACTGTGGATCTCCCCCCTGCCCACCATGGATGGCCTGTTCCTGCTGCCGGGCGCGGGCTCGCTGTACGCGCTCGCCTTCGGTCCCGCGGTGACGCCGGCGGACCTGTGCCAGGCGCTGATGATGGCGGCGCGGGATGGGCTGGTGGAGGAAGGCTTCGAGCTGGCGGCGCTGGAGACCACGCGCCTGCCCTTCGGTCCTGGGCGCGTGCTGGTGGCTCCCGGGCAGCTCGCGGTGGGACCGGCCGCGTCCGGGCACCCGCTCCAGATGGGATTGTCGGAGACGCTGGCCTCGTGCAGCCGCGCGGCGGTGGCGCTGCTCGACGGAGGGCCGGGGGCCTCCAGCCTGGAGCGGCGCTACGTGCGCGAGGGACTGGCCGAACTCATGGAGGACGCGGCGGCCGCGTCCCGAGCCGTGGCGTGGCTGCGACGCGCGGGACGTCGAGCCCCCGCGGCCTTCACCGCGGCGAACGAGCGACGGCCCGTGGTGGGCGCGTATGGCGTGGGGGTGCTGGGCCTGAGTGGCCCCTCGCCGCAGGCCCTGCTCTCCTCGGCGCGGTGGGCGGGCATGCGCGAGGTGGTCGGCTCCTGGCTGCGCACGCCCATGGAGCCCGTGCCTACCGTGGTGCCGGAGCTGGAGCCGGACCTGTACTACGTCGTGGATGACGACCCCGACGCACGCGAGGCGCTGACCGCGCTGCTCGAGAGCACCGGCGCCAAGGTGGTGGCCTTCGCGGATGAGCTGGCGCTGTTCTGCGCCGTGGCTCGGCGTCCACCCACGGCCATCCTCCTGGACGTCGTCCTGCACTGGGTGGACGGCCTGCGCCTGTGCGAGGGCCTGAAGCAGCATCCCCTCACCCGAGGCACCCGCGTGGTGGTGATGAGCGGGCTGAACCGTCCTCATGTGCGCCAGCGTGCGCTCGACGCTGGCGCGGAGGCGTTCCTGCCCAAGCCCGTCGAGCCCGAGCGGCTGCTGCGCCAGCTCCTGGGCTGCACGAGCCCCGAGTCGCCGCGTCCAGGCGAGACGCGTGCCCCCGCGGGCGGCGACGGGCTCGGAACGGATCGCTACGCGTCCTGAGCCCTGTCCGGCGCCCGGGCTCCGAGCGCCGGATTGGAACTCAGCAGGCCCAGGCGCAGGTCGTCCCGCCGTTCACCGCGTTGCAGGTGGCGGCGGACGTCGCGTACGGGTTGCAGTACGTCCACGGCACGGTGGCGGAGCTCTTGGGCTGGCAGCACGTCACCGGACAGGTCGTGTTCGACCACTGACAGGCCGTGCCCTGGACCACCTGGTTACAGCGGCCCGGCGAGTACGCCACGGCGTCGCAGTAGGCCTCGGTGTAGCCCGAGCCAGGAATGGCCGAGCAGCACTGCGGGTACGTGCTCAGGCCTGCCTCACTCGTAGCCAGCGCGTCCTGCTCCGGCACCTCGCCACCGCCCTGCGCCGAGCCACAGGCCGTCAGGGCCAGGGCCATCAGTCCTACTATGAACACTCGCGTCATGGTCGCTCTCCTGGGAGGTGAGTTGAAGTCCCGGAAGAGCGTGAAAGAGCCGCAACTGTGCGTCAAGTGTCGATTTCACTCCCAGTTTCGATGACTGGGAGTGAAGTCGACAGGCCGGACTCAGTGCGACAGGGCGCGAATGCCCCGGCGAAGGGCGAGCGAACCCGACATCATGGCGACACCGCGCATCAGCAGGCCCACGCCCACGAGCGTGCCCAGGAGCCACGCCGAGGAGACCGGCCACTGGGACATCACCGTGATGCCCAGGAAGATGGACACGAGGCCGTAGGCGAGGTCCCACCCCCACTGCGGATAGCGGTCCACCACCGAGGTGATGGCGTGGAACAGGCCGCTGGCGAAGAAGAAGCCCGCGAGCAAGAGGGTGATGGTCCCCAGGCCCGCGCCGGGATAGCGGAGCACGAGGAGCCCCACGACCATGGTCAGGATGCCTGCCAGCAGGAAGGACAGGAACGGGCCTCCCGCGGACCGGCTCCGGAACGCCGCGACAATCTCCGCGATGCCGCCCACCGTCAGAAGCGCGCCGACGAAGACGATCGAGAGCACGCTCGCGAAGACCGCCTCGCCCAGCATGATGAAGCCCAGGACCGTCATGAGGATGCCGAGCAGGAACGTACCGCCCCAGAGGGCGGACGCGTTGCGCGACAGCCTCCCCTGATTCGTGTCCGGGCCTCGCTCCAATTGTGTGGTTGCCATGACGCTGCTCCCGCGTTGGAGGCCACGGCATCCAGGGCCGAGGGCCTTTGCGCGGAAAACATTGGGCTCCGCCTCCAAGGCGCACACTCGGGTGCCCCGAGTGGCGGCTCAGGGGCCCGGCCGCTCCCCTCCCCCTCGGCCCAGCGCGAGACTCAAGGCGCGGCGGGACTCAGCTCGGCATAGGGCGGCGCGATGAAGCGGGCGCCCGGCTCCTTGCGAAACCACGTGAGCTGCCGCTTGGCGTAGCGGCGCGTCTCCTGGGCGGTGTCGTGGATGGCCTCCTGCATCGACATCCGCTGCTCCACCACCGCGCGCGCCTGCACGTAGCCCACGCTGCGCATGGGCGCCGCGTCGCCGTAGCCAAGCGCCAGCAGCTCGCGGGTCTCCTCCACGAGCCCGCGGGCGAACAGCGCCTCGGTGCGTGTGTTGATGACCTGGTACAGCGCGTCTCGCGGCGGCTCCAGGACGTACAGGTCGAAGGGATATCGGTCCGGCGCGAAGGCGTGGGCCCGGCGGAACTCCGACGCGGGCACGCCCGTCTGCGCGTGGATCTCCAGCGCGCGGATGACCCGCAGCAGGTCCTGGGGCGGCAGCTTCGCCGCGGTCGCTGGATCCACCTGGGCGAGCCGGCGGTGCACGGCCTCGCGGCCCTCGGCAACAGCAAGGGCTTCGAGTTCGCTCCGCAGCGCCGGCAGTGCGCCAGGCGCATCCACCACGCCGTGCAGGAGGATGCGCAGGTACAGCCCCGTGCCCCCCACGACGAACACGGGCCTGCCTCGCGCGGTGATGTCCGAGATGGCGGCGTCCGCGCGCCGTTGGTACTCGGCCGCGGAGAACGGCTCGAGCGGCTCGACGACCGACACCAGGTGATGCGGAACCGCCGCCAGCTCCTCGGCGGAGGGCTTGGCCGTTCCAATGTCGAAGCGCTGGTAGACCTGCTGCGAGTCGGCGCTGACGATCTCCCCGCCCGCGCGCTCGGCCAGCCGCACCGCGAGGGCCGTCTTGCCCGATGCCGTGGGGCCCGCAATCACCGTGAGCCGTGGCCGTGCTTCCTCACCCAAGCGTCGCCTCCAGGCGCGCGCGTAGCACCGTCACCGCCGCGCTGTCGCGCGTGAAGTGCAGCCGGCCCGTCGCCACCTCCGACAACAGCCGCGACGCCGAGGCAATCATCGCGCTCCGTCCCGCCGGCGAGGACTCGGGCAGGAGCGCATTGAGCAGCAGCACTCGCGCCACCTCGCCCGCGCCCTGTGATTCCCAGCGCGACGGGGCATCCCACGCCAGGGTTCCCACGGCAGCCAGTGCGGCCTCGGACTGTGTTCCCAAGAGGTTCCATGGCGTGCCCGCGGCCCGCCACGTCCGGGATTCTGCATCGGGCCAGATCGCCACCAACTCGTCCGCGAGCACGAGCCCTCCCGCGTCGCGCCAGAGCGTCCCCAGCGTGCTCTTGCCCGCGCCCGAGTGCCCCACGAACAACGCGGCCCGTCCTGCGTGCGCCACGCCCACGCCATGGATGAGCAGCCCGCCGCGCCGGGCCAGCTCGGCACCGAGCATCACCTTGAGCGCGGTCTCCACGGGGAACATCCCCGCGCCCGTCACGAGGGCCCGCGCGCCGTCAGCGGAGAGCTGAACCGTGTAGTCCTCTCCTTCCAGGTGCAGGCCGCCGTCCGGAGACCGTCGTGCCTCGGGGAGCGCGCGCTGGGCGGGCGCGCAGCGTGGCTCACTCGGCGCGCTCAGCACCAACGTCGCCGAGGGGATGGCCCTCTCTCGCGCGGGGAAGCGGGCCAGGAGTCTGCGGGTCGCGGCGGCACTCGCCGAGGTGCCCAACTCCATCGCCACCGTCCAACCGGCGAGGGTCGCATGGAGCGAGCGGTCGGGGCCCGGTGAAGGGCCCGCGTCGCTCACGGCACGCATTCCGATTCGCCGGGGATGGTGCACATGGACGTCTGGGCGAGCGCCACGAAGGGCTGCTCCCAGAGGATGGCGGGCGGCGAGTAGGCCTCGAGCCGAACTCCCGGGGTGGGAGCGGCTGGGGTGGGCGTGACAGGCGCCTGTTCGGGACGAGGACTCACGGGAACGGCACCGGGTAGGCGCAGATGCGGCCGTCGGCCGTGCCTACGTGAAGGCGGCTGACGGTGTGATCGATGGTGGGTGTACCGATGCGCTGAGCGCCGCCGATCGCGACCTGTCGCGAGTCGATGCCCTCCAGCTCGAGCTGATGCACCTTTCCATCCGAGCTGCCCACGTAGATGCGCGCCACGCCGGCCTGATTGATGGAGAAGGTTCCGGAAGGGTCGGCGATGGGGAGGCTCCAGGCGCGGGTCACGGCGTTGTCCGTGCCCACGTCATAACGCTCGATCTTGCCCACGGACGCTCCATTTCGCGCCACGCTCGCCACGAAGCCGCGCCCCTGGGGACGCACGAAGCTGGTGAACGCGGGAGTGTTGGCGGACGGCCGCGAGGCGACGACCTGGGTCCAGACCGGGGCGAGCGTCACGGGATCGATTCCATACACGGTACCGTCGCTGGAGGTGACGAGGATGTGCCCGCTGGCCGCATTGCGCACCACGCCGAACTCGATGTCGCCCAGGGCCCGGCGACCGACCTCGGCCCCGGTGAGCGTGTTGAGGACTCGCAGCGTATTCGTCGCGCCCGCGGCTGTCTTCGAGCCCACGTACAAGCGGTTGCTCGTGTAGTCGACCAGCATGCCGCCACTCACCATGCCCATGTCCCCGGGGCGATAGGTCCACACCACGGCGCCCGTGGCGGCGTTGAGCGCGACCACCTGATTCAGCCCCACGTTCGAGAGCCGCGTGGCGAAGAAGACGAGGTCCCGGTCGGGGTTCGCCGCGCGATAGGCCGCATCCGCGTAGTCGTAGAGCTGAGTGACCGGGAAGGACTGCACGGTGCCCACATTGGCGCCGCGCCAAAGCACGTCGCCCGAGGACGCCCGGATGGCCGAGGGCACGCCGGACTGATCTCCCACCAGGATGAACTGACCGGTCAGGCCGTGGAGCGGAACCACGGGGAAGCGACTCCCCACCAGGCCCGACAGCTTCACGGGCCGCCAGCGCTCACCGCCATCGACCGAGGGGTTCACGGTGTTCGTGCTGCTGGCCACCACCGAGTCGTTGAAGGAGGTGAAGATGCCTACGCCCAGCTCGGTGATGGGCTGGAGTCGCGCATCCAGCCCCACGGAGTAGCACCAGAGCGGCGCCCCCGCGCCCCGCGCCAACGGAGTGGCGAGCAACCCCGCCGAGGTGGGCTGATTGCCACTGCCGTACCGGCGCGAATCATCCGCGTTGAACACGCGGTACACGTAGGTGGTGCCGTTGGTGACGGTGGTGTCCGTGAACGTGGAGGCCACGCTGAACGCGTCTGAGTAGACGACGCGAGCATTGCCCACCGTGTCGCCCGCCGCGTAGCGCAGGCCCGGCGTCGGCGCGGTGCTGGGCGCGGTCCCTTGGGCGCGCAGGACGACCACGCCACCGTGCACCGGCGGATTGTCCCACGTCAGCGCCACGGAGCCATCTCGCGCGGTGGCCGTCAGTTGCTGCACGTCGGCCGCGGTCGCGGAGGTCAGCAACGTCACGGGCGCCTCGATGCGGATCCGCGGATCATTGTCCCCCTGATTGAGCTGGAGGCGATGGCGGAAGGCCGTGTCCGCCCCCACGGCACCGAAGCTCGAATACGTCACGGAGAAGGACGCCTCGCCACCCGCCGGAATGCCCTGGAAAGAGGCCCACGTGTAGCCCGAGGCGTCCATGTCCGAGAGGTACCAACCCGAGGGCGGCATGCCCAACGACAGGATGCCGAAGTAGTTGGTCGCGGGGCGCAGCAGCTTCACTTCGTAGATGGGCCCCAAGCCGCGGTTCTGCACCGTGTAGACGAGGGGCCGGTTGGTGCTGCTCGCCGACACCGCGTCTGGAGTGATGCGAACGCGCTGCGCGACGATGCGTCCTCGGGCCGCGGCCACCAGGTCCGTCGCCGCCGCCGAGCCATTGAGTGTCCCGTCGGCTTGGGCCTGGAACATGTAGCTCGTGCCCGGAGCGCCAGAGACCTGATAGCGCCAGACGAACTGCGCGGAGGCCCCGGGCGCCAGGCGAGGAATGCTCGCGGGAACAGGCCCCGAGACGAGCGTCGTCGAAGCAGTGCCTGTGCGAACGGGCGCGCGCGGGACCACGTTGAGGTAGGTGTTGGACGCGGAAGCGTTGCTCACGGTGAGCCGCACCTGGACCTCCTCGCCCGTGAAGGCCTGGAGCGTGTCGACGTCGGCCACCGCGCTGAAGTTGCCCACGTCCACCATGGGCGCCTCCGCCACCAGCGAGGAGTCCGCTGGGCTGCTCGGGAAGTCCACGGCGCGCACCTGCGCGACGGCGGTCCCCCCACCGGACGGCTGGACATTCGCCACCAGGATGCCGGCGCCGCGCAGGGGCAGGGTCACCTGGAACGGCGATGGCTGCGTCCCGACGACTTGGAGCGCGACGTTCCCCGAGGTCGTCGGGCCCGTCATGGTGATGTTCGGCTGCACTTGTGTGGTGCGGTTCTCCACGACGACGCGCGTGGCGGCGGTGTCGCTCAGCGCCATCGCGCGGGGGAGCACGGTGACGCCGGCCACCAGGCCCACGCGCGTCCAGCTCGCGTTGGTGGAGGGCGTGACGGCGGTGATGCTCTGGCAGTGGTCTCGCGCGACCGTGGAGCCCGCGGACGTCACGAATCGCTCGTTGGACTGATCCCGATTGGCCGCGGGCGCCACCACGCTCAGGATGAAGCGGGCCTTGCCCAAGCGAGGCAGGCCATAGGTGCTCCCCGAGCAGGAGATGGTCGACTGGAAGGCGATGCGCCGCGTGGTGTTGTCCAGGTCCGTGATGCGCCAATCCGGGTTGGAGGGATCCGGCGCCGCGCCGATGACCATGTAGTCCTTCGGCAGGACGAAGGACACCTCGGAGAGCCGCTGGTTCGCCTGGGCGGGCGTGGTGTTGGTGACCTCGATGAGCAGCTCGGAGACCTCGTCCATCACGACCCGCGGCGAACTCTCGTTCGGCGGAGTGATGGCGGTCGCGGTCCATGACAGCGCGAGCGCCGAGACTGGGAAGAGCACCAGCGCGAGCAACGCAGCGAAGCGAACAGTCAGGGCGTGCATGGCGGGCCTCAAGGCTCCAACGTGAAGGTCGTGGTGGTGAGTGGCGCGCCGTCCAAGAAGAAGCGCACGCCCCACGCGCCGCTCATTCCCGACGACGCGATGGCCGTCCCTGCCACGGGCAGCGTGAAGGAGACCGACACGGGCCCGCCCGCGGCAGCCTCCACCGCGCGAGCGCGCTTCTCATACGGCAGCCCACCGGGTGCGACGAACTCGACCTCCACCCTCCCCGCCCCCTGGAGGTTCAGGATGTCCAGTTGGATCCGGACCTCGTCGAGCGTCTCCATGCCGGGCTCGCCCGTGGGGAGCTGCACCGTCGCACGGCCCTCGACGGGCGCGAGCGAGGGAGGGGCCACCGGGACGACTTGCTCCTCGGGCGCGGGGGGACGCGGCGTCACCTCGGATCCGCCGCCGAGGACATCCGTGGGATCCACCGGCTTGGGCTCCGAGGTCGGAGGCTGGACCGCGGGAGGCTGTGGGGATTTCGCTTCGGTACACGCCGTGAGCCACAAGGCTCCAGACAGGGCCACGATGAGCGCTCGCATCTTCACTCCTCGCGCGCCGGCCCGGAGCCCGCGCGACAATCCTCGATCAACCCCAAGCGCACCAACTCCGAGAGAAACCCCAACGTGTCGCGCAGCACGGTCTCCAGCGAGAGCCCTGGCCCCCTCGGCGCATCGACCTCTTGCACGAGTTGCTCCGCGACTCCGCGCGCGCTGCGAGAGCCATCACACAGATCCCAGATGCGCGCCGCCGTCGCGTTGAGCCCGCGCAAGGTGCGCCCCTCCGCGTCCAGCAACAAGTAGTCGGCGCCGAATGGCTTCCCATCCGTTCCTGCGCGGCGACGGGGAATGCCGTCCTCGGGGAAGCTCATGCGCGCCTCCCCTTCCCCCACCACGCGGCCAGTCGTCGCTTCACGCGCACGCGAAGCCGGCCCAGCCGCTTCGGGCCTACGTCCCAGTGCTCCAGCACCGCACCGGCGCGACGCACGCGCCGGACCTTGCCGAGGATGCGAGACGCAGGCAGCAGTGGATCCACGCTGGCGACGTTGTCGCCCTGGAGCGTGCAGGTGCGCCCGTCAAACCCACACACGCGGTGCAGGACAAGTGCGTGGGGAAACCGCGCCAGCACCACGTCTCCGACGCGCGGCGGGCCGGACAGCGGCTCCACTTCGGCCGCGTCGCCTTCCCGCAACGAGGGCCACATGCTGTCCCCCTCAACAGGGAGCCAGCTCACCCCCGTGGGAGCAGAGAGGCTAGAAGACTCTCGCGGCATCAGAACGCGAGTCTAACCCAATCGCTGTCGCGCCGCGAACGAAGTGCGCGACAATCCTCAAGACTTCTCAGGACTTACGGGCCTGCCCGCATCTGTATGGCTTTGCGACGAAGGCAGGCCTTCCCAGAATAAGCCCCCACGAATGGGGGCCACCTGGGCAGCCGTCAGGAAGCAGGAGGCAGCGAGCGGAGCGCCTGGGCGACGGCGTCGAGCGCCACGGGGATGGGATCGCCCCCCGCCATGGGCTTGAGGTTCGCCTTGCCGCTCGTGCGCTCGGCCTCACCCAGCACAAGGGTGAAGCGGGCACCCGTCTTGTCCGCGCGCTTCATCTGGCTCTTGAGGCTGCCGCCGCGCGTGTCGAACGCGACGCGGAGCCCCTCTCGGCGCAGGCGGCTGGCGAGCGCGAGGCCCGCGTCGTGCGAGCCCTCATCGGCCACGGCGACGAAGAGGTCGACCGGCGCGCCGAACGCCTGCCCGGTCTCCTTGAGCAGGAGCACCAGGCGGTCCATGCCCATGGCGAAGCCCACGGCCGGCACATCCGGGCCGCCGAGCCCCTTCATCATCGTGTCGTAGCGCCCGCCGCCGCCCACCGTGCTGGCCGTGCCCAACGCGGGGTGGGCGGCGATGAACTCGAAGACCGTGCGCGTGTAGTAGTCCAGGCCCCGCACGAGCCGCGAGTTCACCACGAAGGGGATGCCCAGCGCGGTCAGCTTGCGCTGCAGCTCCCCGAAGTGCGCCCGGCACGGCTCACAGAGGAACTCGAGCACGTTGGGGCCCGCCGCGGCGATCGCCTGACACTTCTCGTTCTTGCAGTCGAGCACGCGCAGCGGGTTGCGATCCATGCGCGCCTGGCACTCCGCGCACACCTCGGCGCGGTGCGCCTGGAGGTACTCCACCAGCTTCGCGTGGTAGGCGGGCCGGCACGCCTCGTCCCCCAGCGAGTTGATGTTCAGCGTCACGTCCTTCAGACCGAGGGCGCCGAGGAACTGCACCACCATGTCCATGATCTCGGCGTCCTGCGCCGGCTCCTTCGCACCGTACGCCTCCGCGCCGATCTGGAAGAACTGGCGATAGCGCCCGGTCTTCATGCGCTCGTAGCGGAACATCGGCCCGATGTAGAACCAGCGCGTCACCGGCTCCTGGTTGAGGATGGAGTGCTCGATGTACGCGCGGGCGGAGGGCGCGGTGCCCTCGGGGCGCAGGGACAGGCTGCGGCCTCCCTTGTCCTCGAAGGTGTACATCTCCTTGCCGACGATGTCGGTCTCCTCGCCCACGCTGCGCACGAAGAGCGCGGTGTCCTCCACCATGGGCGTGCGGATCTCGCCGTAGCCAAAGCGGCCGAACATGTCGCGGGCCAGCTTCTCCACGTGCTGCCAGGTCTCGATGTCCCCGGGCAGCAGGTCGTTCATCCCTTTGACGCCGCTGATCTTCTGGCTCACGTCATCACTCCAATGCGCTGCCCGAGCCGCACCACGGCCTCGGGCTGCATCACGACGTCCCACTTCACCCGGCCCGGCTCGAACAGGAGGATGACCGTGGAGCCCATCTCGAACCGCCCCAGCTCCCCGCCCTTCTCGACGGGAATGGCCTGCGCGTACTGGTGCGCCTTGCCCGGCTGGCCCGTGTGAGTGAGCACGTCGTCATAGGCGGCCTTGATGCGCGACACACACGTGGCGCCCACCTTCACGACGGCACAGCGGCCCGCGGGCGTGTCCAGGTACGTCACCAGCCGCTCGTTCACGCAGAACAGCGCCTGCTTGTTCATCACCGACGCGGGGTTCACCGGCCAGAACTCACCGGGGATGTACGAGTAGTCCGTGATGGTGCCGCCGAGCGGCGAGTGGATGCGGTGGTAGTCGCGCGGGGACAGGTAGATGGTCGTCCAGGCGCCGCCGTGGAAGGGCTTGCCGGCCTCGGCGTCACCGAGCAGCTCGTCCACCGAGTACTCGATGCCCTTGGCCTGGAAGCAGCGGCCGCCCTCGGAGTAGCCCACCTGCGAGACGCGTCCGTCCACCGGAGACACGACGGCCTTCGCGTCCGAGTCGATGGGGCGCAGGCCGGGCTTGAGCGCGCGGGTGAAGAACTGCGCGAACGTCGGGTAGTGCTCGAAGGAGTGCTCGGCCTCCTCCATGTCGACGTTGTACGAGCGCGCGAAGGAGCGCATGGCCGCCTGATGCAGGGCGGCCGGTACGGGCAGGCGGGTGGCGAGGCCCACGGCGGAAGACAGGGCCGACTTGGGCAACACGCGCATCAACTTCATGAAGGTCTGGTCGTTCATTCGGCGGCGAGCGGCAGGGGTGACAAGAAAGTGAGTGGGACCGAGCGGGCCTCTAGCGGCCTGCGTCGCCCGGTGCTGGCACCGTGCCGCCATCGGCGAGCTTCTGCACGGTACGCAGGGCACTGCGAGGGAACACCGCGAGCACCTTTCCCTCTTCAACCACGAGCAGCGAGTTCACGTGGCCGGGGTACTCGAGCTGGCAGGACGCTCGGTCCGCCAGCTCCCAGCTCTCGCGATCGCCCCGCCCTTCCACCGTGATGGACGTGCCGCGGTGGAAGCAGCCCCGGTAGCCGGCCACCAGCTCGGACGCTGGAGAGCCCACCTGGGGGCCCGGCCCACCGGCGTCGGGCGGACCCGCCTCTGGGGCGCCCGCGTCCGGGGGCGCGGCCTTCGCGCGGGGGAAGTTCGTCCGGGAAGGGTCCTCGTTCGAGGGCGCGGTCGCGCTGGCCACCGCGCGGTCGCGGTCGGAGGCGGCCTGGCTCATGCGCGCGCGGCCCTCGGTCAGGCGGTTCTGCAGCTCCCGCGCGGAGGGCGCGTCCAGGCTGTCCGTGGGCACGCGCTGCAGGAGCGCTTCAATCTCTCCCACGCTCGGGTCGAGGTAGGCGTCATCCAGCTTCTGCGCGTACAGCTCGCGCCACCTCTGGCTGGCTTCCTCGTACTCCGCGGAGGGCGGGCCAGGAGAGCGGCGGCATGCGACAGGCGCGAGCGCCAGCGCGAGGACGGCGACAAGGCCCGCGAAGGGCCGAAGCGATGAGCGGAGGGCCAGGGAGCGCACGGCCCCGGTATATGACAACTTCCCCGCCGGAGCGCCGCCCTTTTGCGCGCGGCGCGTCAGACGCCGAGGAACAGGCGCTTGCCGAAGTTGAGCGCGAGATCCGCGTCGAAGATGCGCTGCGCCGACGTCTCGATGTCGTACTCGACGCGCAGGTACTCCACCGTGCGCGCGTCGGTGTCGCAGATGACGAAGCAGGCCCGGTTGTCGTAGTCGCGCGGCTGACCCACGCTGCCCACGGAGATGATGTACTTGTAGCCTTTGCGCACGCCGAACTTCTGGGCCACCACGTCGTTGACCTCGCCATTGCCGATGGCGAAGGCGCGGCACAGGTGGCTGTGCCCGATGAACGTCACCTCGGGAAGCTCGGCCACGTACGGCGTCAGCTCGCGCGCCTGCTCCAGCGCGAAGATGTACTCGTAGGCCTTCGGATCAATGGGCGAGCCGTGGCAGAAGCCCACGTCGCCAATCTTGTAGGTGTACGGGAGGCTGCGCAGCCAGGCCATGTTCTCGTCCGTGAGGACGTTGGCGCTCCAGTCGAGCGCGTGCCGAGCGGCGTCGTAGTAGTACGAGTAGTCCATCCGCCCGGCCACCGCGGCGTCGTGGTTGCCCAGCAGCGTCACCTCCGCCACCGAGCGCACCAAATCGCAGCAGGGGTTGGGCGAGGCGCCGTATCCGACGATGTCCCCCAGCGACACGATGCGGTCCACCTTCTGGTGCTCCGCCACGCGCAGCACTTCCGTGAGCGCCTCGATGTTCGAGTGGATGTCGCTGATGACCGCGATACGCATGAGGGCCTCAGGTGCCGCCCGCGGGCCCATCCCCGCGCGGCGTCACAGGGGACTGTGGAAGCTCGGTTGGGACTTCTGCTGCTGAGTGATGACGCGCCGCAAGCTTTCCAGCGCGTCCGGCGCGATCGCCTCGAAGCGCAGCGCCATGCCAGGCAGGCGCCCGGCGGGCTCCTCCACCTCGCGCTGCCAGACAACCGTTGCCACCGCTTGGATCTCGGGCTCCGAACCAGGGGACAAGCGCACCTGCGCTCGCGTCCCGGCAGCCAGGGGCGTGCTCGTCCGGACGAACAGCCCACCCTCGCTCAGGTTGGCGATGCGGGCATAGAGCGTGACGTTCTCGCCCTCGCACCAGCAGCGCAGGTGCGTGGAGATCCGCGCGTGCTTTCGATTGTCTCTCAACCCGTGACCTCCCGGTGTGGCCTGCCCGCCTGCGCCCTTCCCCCGGTGGCCGCGCCGGATTTTTCCGCCTGCTCCGTCGGCTGCCCCAGCCTACGGAGCGGGGGCGCAGCCCGTCAAGTCCAGGTGAGAGGTCGCCCTACCCTGGATTTCGGGTCTTCACGGCTCGATGGCGCCGAGGTCGTCAAAGTGGGTCAGCCGGCGGAACTCGGCGAAGCGCGCGTGGATCTCCGCGCGCTGGACTTCCCGGAGGCGCTCCAGGCTGAACTTCTCCACGGTGAAGGACGCCATCACGCTGCCCATCACCATGGCGCGGCGAAGCAGCGGCTGATCCACCGCGCCCCGGGCCGTGGCCAGCGTGCCCATGAAGCCACCCGCGAACGTGTCCCCGGCGCCGGTCGGATCGAACACCTCGGACAGGGGGAACGCCGGGCACGCGAAGATGTGGTCGTGGTCGAAGAGGAGCGCGCCGTACTCACCGCGCTTGATGACCACGCGCGAGGGGCCCATGCCGAGGATGGCGCGGGCGGCCTTCACCACGTTGTGCTCGCCGGACAGCTGGCGCGCCTCCGCGTCGTTGACGAACAGGAGGTTGACGCGCTCGAGCGTCTTGAGCAGCGCGGCGCGGCTGCCCTTGATCCAGAAGTTCATGGTGTCGGCGGCGACCAGCTTGGGCGCCTTCACCTGATCCAACACCTGGGCCTGGAGCTCAGGGTGGATGTTGCCGAGGAAGACGTAGGGCGTGTCGCGGTACGCCTCGGGGAGCTTGGGCGAGAACGACTGGAAGACGTTGAGCTGGGTGTCCAGCGTCTGCGCCTCGTTCAGCTCCCAGCCGTAGCGGCCGCGCCAGCGGAAGGTCCGGCCGGGCTCACGGGTGAGTCCCTCCAGGTCGATGCCCCGGCCCTTGAGGAACGTCAGGTGCCCCTCGGGGAAGTCCTCGCCCACCACGGCCACGACCTGCACCGGGGTGAAGAACGACGCGGAGGTGGAGAAGTAGGTTGCCGAGCCGCCGAGCACGTCCTCCTTCTGGCCGAAGGGCGTTTCCAGCGAATCCAGCGCGACCGAGCCGACGACGAGGAGGGACATGAGAGCTTCCTGAGAGAACAGCCGTGAGACATCCGGGCACGGCGAATCTCGGGAGAGCCCCGTGCGGAAGCCGGGTACGACACCTGCCCCCGCCCCGTCAAGCCTGGAGGGTGTTCTCGATCAGCGGACCGACGGGACGCCCGTGGCGGTGATGATGGACTTGAGGTCGTCGTCGGTGAAGAACAGTCCGCCACCGAAGAAGAAGTCGCGGCCCGCGATGAGGCGCTGGGTGGCGGAGTCGCGCTGCTGGGCGTTCAGGATGTCGTCCATGCCCGCCACCACGAAGAGGTGATCGAACGCCTGGGCGCGCAGCGTGGCGCGCAGGCGCGGGTAGCGCAGCTCGTCCGCCGCGAAGTTGAACGCGTCCATCTTCAGCGTCAGCGCGTCATCGAAGAGGTGGACGTCCGCGCCCACGCCGCCCGTGGACTCGATGAGGCCGAAGCGCAGGGTGGTGAAGTAGTAGCGCTTGGCGAACTGGAGGCTGACCTTGAAGGTCTCCTTGGTGACCTTCTGCGTCTGGATGACCGGGTCGCCGTCGGACGGCGGGTTCGTCTGCACGACCTGCGTCTCCACCTTGCCGCGCGGGTCGTCGATGATCTCCAGCAGGTAGTACTTGTCCGGCTTGGGGATGATGCGCAGCGAGAGGCTGTTCTTCGAGCGGCCCTGCGACACCAGATAGGTGGACTGGAGGCCCACCTCGGTCTGCAGTTGGGTGAGGCGGGTGGCGAACTCGGACACGTCCGAGACGGCCTCGCTGAACTTCTGCCCCAGCTGCTCATCCGTCAGCAGCATGCCGGCGGTGCCCTCGCCGTTCTTCACCTTGCGGGTGATCTCGTCGAGGTTGGAAAGGGTGCTGTCCAGCTTGTTCAGCGTCTGCTTGAGGCTGGCGACGCTGTCCTTGAACTCCCCTTCCCCGCTGCCGACGATGTTCTTCACCGTGGCCAGCACCTCGCGCACGTCGCGGGTGATGAGCTCCACGTTGTCGACGATGCGGCCCACCTCGGCCTGGTTCGAGCGGGTGATGTTGCGCACGTCGGAGGACACGCCCTCGAAGTTGGCCAGGATGGTGTCCAGCCGGTCCGCGTTGCGGCGCACGGTGGCGTCCATCGAGTCCGACACGCGGACCAGGTTCTCCACGATGCGCTCGAGCGATCCGGTGCCCTTCTCACCACCAAGAACCTGCCGCAGCGCGCCCGTCACCTGCTGGATGTCGGAGGTGATCTGCGTGAGGGACTCGAAGACGGCCTCCACGCCCTGGGTGTCGATGACCCGGCGGATCTGCCCGCCGTTCTCCAACGGCGGTGACTGCTCCGTGCCTGGGTTCAGGTCCAGGAGGAAGTCGCCGAGCAGCGACTCGGAGCGCTTGGTGATGGCGGCGTCCTGGCGCAGGTCCACGCCCTGGCGGATCTTCAGCCACACCTTGGCGCGCGTGCCCTCCAGGCTGATGTCGCTGATCTCTCCCACCGGAATGCCGGCGATCTGCACGCGGCTCTTGGGGCTCAGGCCCGACGCATCCTTGAAGTACGCCCACACCTTCGTGGACTCACGGTCGCTCAGGCCGCCCTTGCGCGCGAAGAGGATGAACGTGACGAGGAATGCTCCCGCGGCGATGACCAGCAGGCCAACACGGAAGGGCGTGACGAGCTTCTTCACCTGGAGACACTCCGACGAGGGCTACCGGCCGCGCGCGACTCTAGCGATTTGCAGGACGAGTGCCATCTTTTCATGGAACCGCCCTAGTTCTTCCCGAACCAGGTCTGGAGGAAGACCTTGACGGCCGGGTGCTCCGAGGCCCGCAGCTGCTCGGGCGGTCCGTGCTCCACGATGACGCCCTTGGACAAGAAGGCGATCTGATCCGCCACGTTGAACGCGGACGCGATGTCGTGGCTGATGACCACGCTCGTCACGCCCAGCTCGCGCTGCGCCGCGAGGATCATCTCGTCCACGTAGTCCGTGGTGATGGGATCCAAGCCGGTGGTGGGCTCGTCATAGAGGACCACCTTGGGATCCAACACGATGGCGCGCGCCAGGCCCACGCGCTTGCGCATGCCGCCGGACAGGTCCGCGGGGAACTTCTGCTCCGCCTCGCGCTTGAGTCCCATCAGGTCGAGCTTCGCCCGGACCTTCTCGCGGATCTGCTCCTCGGGAAGACGGGTGTGCTCGCGGAGCGGAAAGGCGACGTTCTCGTACACCGTCATCGAGTCGAAGAGCGCGGCGGCCTGGAACACCATGCCGAACTTGCGGCGCACGCGCTGCAGCTCTTCCACGCCCACCGGGACGATGTCCTCGCCGTCGATGATGACCTGCCCGCTGTCCGGCTTGAGCAGGCCGATCATGTGCTTCATCAGCACCGTCTTGCCGGAGCCCGAGCCGCCCAGGATGACGCACGTGGAGCCGGCGGGAACGGTGAGGTTGATGCCGGTGAGCACGCGGTGCTCGCCGAAGGTCTTGTGCAGGTCCACGATGTCGATCATCGGCTTCGCGGACGGGCTGGAGTTCGAGTCGGACATCAGTGCATCAGTACGCCGACGATGAAGTCGAGGATGAAGATGGAGAGCGCGCTGGACACCATGGCCTCGGTGGTGGCCTGGCCGACGCCCTTGGCGCCACCCGACGCGTTGTAGCCCTTGTAGCAGCAGATCAGCGCCACGGAGAGGCCGAAGATGGCGCCCTTGATGATGCCCTCCCACACGTCCATCGGGTCCATCCACTGCCGCGTGCGCGAGATGAACGTGCCGGCGGAGATGCCCTTGACGATGACGGACACCACATAGGCTCCGCCCATGCCTGCCGTGTTGAAGAGCATGGTGAGCGCCGGGGTCATGAAGAGGCCGGCCTGGATTCGCGGCACCAGCAGGTACTGCACCGGGTTGACCGCCATGGTCTCCAGGGCGTCCACCTGCTCGGTGACGCGCATGGTGCCCAGCTCGGTGCACATGGCCGAGCCGGCGCGCATGGTGATCATCAGCGCGGAGAACACTGGGGCCAGCTCGCGGGTGAGCGTGAGGGCCACCGTGGGGCCCACCAGGCTCTCGGCGTCGAACAGCTCGAAGGCGGTGGAGGACTGGAACGCGAACACCATGCCCGTGAAGAGGCCGGTGAGCGCGACGATGAAGATGGAGCCCACCCCCACGAAGTCGAGCTGGGCGAAGAGGTTCTGGATGCGCAGGGGGCGGCGCAGGCTCCAGCGGACCACATCGACGAGCAGAGACATCACCCCGCCGATGTTGCTCACGAAGCCGATCAGGCCCTGCCCCACGCCTTCCACGGACTGCACGAGGATGCTGGGGCCGCGCTGGGGCTTGCTGGGGGTATCGATGCTCATGCGGTTCGGTTGCCTACTCTACGTCCCTGGGGCCCTGGCACAAGGGATGTCCACGAAAGGAGATCTCGCCCAGCGGGGCGGGCAGGCGGGCGGGGCGACGTCGCCTTCACAGCAGCTGGAGCAAGTAGCGGTGCGATCTGACTTCCTCCCTGTGGAGTGAAGCGTTTATGTTCCGCGGCCCTTTTCCTTCACTCCCGACTTGCCCTCCTGGGGCGTCGGGCCCGAGCGACACAAACCGATGGCTACTCTAAAGGTCGGCGGCGAGGTGGATGCCCAGTGCACCCGCTGCAAACTCTCCCTCGCGCACACCATCCTTGCGATGGTGGGGACGAAGATCGCACGCGTGCGGTGCAACACGTGCGGCGGAGATCACGCATACCGAGGCGCTCCCGGCGCCACGGACCGCCCGTCCAGCAGCACCACCAGCTCCACCCGGGCGCCGCGCGCGTCCTCCTCCTCGTCCTCCACGCCCAAGTCCGAGAAGATCGTCATCTCCTTCGAGGAGCAGCTGGCGGGCAAGGACATCGCCAACGCGCCCCGCTACAGCCCCAAAGACACCTACAAGGTCGATCAGGTCATCCAGCACCCGACGTTCGGCGTGGGCCTGGTGACGGCCGTGCGCGGTGACAAGGTGGACATCACCTTCAAGGCCGACACGAAGACGCTCGTGCACGGCCGCGGCGGCGCTCCCGCCGAGAAGCCCGCCTTCAGCCCGCCCACGTCTCGTCCCGCGGGGCCGGCGGACAAGCCAGTTCCCGTCGCGAGCGAGGCCTCGGCACCCGCCGAGGATTGACCCGGAGCCGGTGGGGCGGTGAAGTCTCGCGGACGTCCTCTCTCATGCGTCCGTCGCTCCTCGCCCCGCTGCTCGCGCTCCTCGCCTCCGCCGCCGCGGCGGCGCCGCCCACGGTGAGCGCCCGGCCCGCTCGCGTGGTGCTGGGGCAGGAGTCGGAAGTCTGGCTGGACGTCCGCGTCCCCGAGGATGCGGGCCCCGTCCGCGCAGCGGCCTCCTCCGGCACCTTCGAGCAGTCCCGGCTCGAAGGTGGCCCCGTGAGGCGCTTCCGCTGGACGCCCCCGAGCCAACGCCATCCCTCCGAGGCCGTGCTCGTCTTCTGGCGCGAGGACGAGCCTCTTCCCGAGCCGGCGGTCTTCAGGCTCCCGCTGTGGGGCCGTCTCACCCTGGACATCTCCACCGCCTCGGGCGCCGAGGTCATCGTCGAGGTGGGCTCGCAGCGCTTCGGCCCCGTCCGCGCCGACGCCAAGGGCCGCGCTCAAGTGCCCGTCGAAGTGCCCCCTGGAGTCAGCGAGGCGCGAGTTCTCGCCACGCGGGGAACGCTGCGCACCGATCGGCTCACCCCGTTGGACGTGCCTCGCGCGTCCTCGCTGGCCGTGGCGCTCACGCCGGATCCGCTGTCCGCATCCGAGGGCGGCTGGCTCCTCGTGGCCCGGAGCGACGCGCCCGCGAGCCCGGAGGCACTGGTGGTTGGGGCCAAGGGGGCGACACTCGATTCAGGGGAGCGCAGGGGCGAAGTCGTTCGCTATCGCGTGCGCCCGTCCGACTCGGCATCGGAGGTCTCGGTCGGCGTGCGCCGCTCGGGCAAGGGCATGCCCGAGTCCCGTGTTCGCGCGTCCGTGCGCGGCCTCGGCGAGAACTCTGGCCCTCCTGAGGCGTCTCGCGTGCGCACGTGGAAACCCTCCGTCTTCTTGCTCAGCGGCGCCGCGCTGGCTCGGGGTGCCAACGCGGGGCCCATGCTCGCGCTGGGCGCCACGTTGCCCGTCATGCGGGGGCTGGACGCGGAGCTCGAGGTGGGCCTGCGCCACGCCACGCTCGAAGCGGTGGACGAGCGCCGCGAGGATGTCCGCTCCCGCGTGCTGGGCGTCCCCGTCCTGGCGTCCATGCGTGCCACCCTTTTGCAGCGGGAGGCGTTCTCTCTACACGGCCGTGCAGGTGTAGGAGTGATGCCTTTCCGCCACCGACTCACGTCGAGCGCCTTCCAGGCGGACCTCGATGAGAGCAAGCTGGGTGTCATGGCCTTCCTCGGCGCACAGGGGGCATATCGATTCGGGCGCTTCAGCGCGCTGGTGGAATTGCGGGGCGCGTGGGCGCCGGCACGAACCTCGGCCCTGAACGCGCAGCTCGGGGGCGTCGGGCTCGCGGTGGGCATGAGGTTCACGCCATGAGCCGCGCCTGTGTCCTGCTCGCCCTCGTCCTCGCGTGCGCGTGTGGCAGCAACAGCGCGTCGCTGCCCGCGCCGGAGATTCTCTCGCTCGTCCCCAACTCCCAGCGCACCAACGAGAAGGGCGAACTCACCGTGTCGTTCGACGCCGTCTACGCCGTGCGCGTGGACTACGGCCGCGAGCAGGTCAGCTCCGAGCAGGCGGCGAGCGGGCGCGTCTGGGTGGGCGGCGTCGAGGCGCGCGTCGTGCGGTTCGACGCGGCGGGAACGGTCGTCGTCACCGTCCCCGAGGAACTGGGCCCGGGTGAATACGAAGTGAAGCTCGTGCTCGCGGATGGGCGCGAGGCGGTGGCGCAGCAGGTGTTCGCCATCCGGACGCCCGGCGAATCGGATCCTCCCGCGAAGGATCACCCGGATGCGGGCCCCGTCGACGCGGGCTCGGGCTCCGATGCCGGCGCGCAGGAGGACGACCCCGCGCTCCCGTTGATGCGTGGCGATGTGACGGGCTACGTCTTCACCAGCGTGGACAGCGTGCAGTACCGCAACGAGTCCTTCACCATCACCGTGGAGGCGCGGGGCCCGCGAGCCGCGGAGTTCAATGATTGGGTCCTGCTCGTCAGCACGCGAGGCACGGTGACCCCGAGCCTCATCGGCCCCTTCTCAAAGGGCCGCTGCACGCAGCGAGTCTCCGTGGACGTCAACGGGGGCAACGTGAAGCTCATCGCGTTCGACTTCTTCGGCGCGCGCGGGGCCTCCAACGGTTTCCAGGTCCGTCACCGCCACTGAGCCCGCCTCAACCGGCGCGACGCAGCAGCACCAACGCCTGGGCCATGTCGTCCGCGAGCGGGGCCTCCACCGCGCGAGCGGCCACGCCAGGCAGCTCCGGCCACTCCACCCGCGCGGCATGAAGCGGCGTGCGGGCCATGACGACGTCGCCGCCCTCCCCTCCCAGGTCCGCTGCGGTGAGGGGCGCCTCGCGTCCGTATTGGTGATCCACCAACAACGGATACCCTTGCGCAAGCAGGTGCACGCGAATCTGGTGCGTCCTGCCCGTGAGCGGCTCGGCCTCTACGAACGAGGCCCGCGCGAACGTCTCCACCGGCCGGATGCGAGTCCGCGAGGGCTTCCCCTCCGGCTCCTCCGGACGCGCGACGCGCATGCGGCCCTTGCGCCCGGCGATGAGCGGCGCGTCCACCATGCGAGGTGATTCGACGCGGCCCTCCACCAGCGCCACGTAGCGCTTGCGCACCTTGCCGGACTCGAAGGCTTGCGACAGCGCGCGGTGCACGCCCGCGTCCAGCGCGAACACGAGCGCGCCCGAGGTGTCCCGATCCAACCGGTGCACCACGAAGACCTTGCGACCGAGGCGGCCCTCCAGCGACTCGCGCAGGGAGGGACCGCCGTCGCGCCCGGGGATGACGACGACTCCCGCGGGCTTGTCCACCACGAGCACCCCGCCGCCCTCGAAGAGGATGCGGACGTCGGTCACTCGTACTCCGACGCGGACACCACCGTGATGGGGCCGAGTCCTTCGAGGAGCGGCTTGACCTCGGCGGCCTTGCCCAGCACGACGATGAGGGGCGCCTCCGCGAAGCAGTACTTCTTGGCCGCGGCGGCCACCTGCTGCGGTGTCACCGCGCGCAAGCGGTCGCGGAACTTCTCCACCCAGTCGTCTCCCAGCCCGTGCATCCGGATGTCGGAGATGATCGACGCGATGGACTCGTTCGTCTCGGTGCGCAGCGGATACAGGCCCGCCAGGTAGTTCTGGCCGTCCTGCAGCTCTCGGGGCTTCAGGCCCTTCTGCCGAACGCCCCCCACCTCCGCGAGCGCCACGTCGATGATCTCGCGCGTGGAGGCCGTCTTGGTGAAGGTCGTCACCGCGAACGTGCCGCCGGCGTTCATCGGATCGAACCACGAGCTGACGCCGTAGGTGAGGCCGCGATTGACGCGGATCTCGTTCATCAGGCGCGACGTGAAGCCACCGCCCAGCGCGATGTTCATCGCCGTCGCGGGGAAGTAGTCCGGGTGGCCCATCCGGAAGCCCGGGCCGCCCAGGCGCACCTGGGACTGGGTCTGATCCGGCTTGTCCACCAGCAGGACCTGTCCCGCGCGGGCCACGGCCTCCACCGGGGGCACGACCGGCGCGGAGTCCGGTCCTCCGGTCCAGTCCGCGAAGGCCTGCTCCGCCTCGGCGGCCACCGTCTCCGGGACGAGCGCGCCCACCACCACGAGCATCGCGACCTTGGGGCCCAGGTGCTCGCGGTGGAAGCGCACCACGTCGTCCCGGGTGAACGTGCCCACGCTTCGCGCGGATCCGCCCACGTCGTGCCCGTAGGGGTGGTCACCCCAGAGCGCCTGCGAGAACGCGCGGTCGGCGATGACGGACGGGTCATCCAGGTCGTTGGCGAACTGGGCCAGGGCGCGGTCGCGCGCGTCGTCCACCTCCGACTGGGGAAACGAGGGCTCGCGAACAATCTGGCCGAGCACCGCCATCATCGCCGAGAAGTGCTCCGCGGGCGTCGTGACGTAGACGGAGAACGAGTCCTCGCTCACGCCCGTGGAGACGCTGGCGCCGACGAACTCGATGGCCTCGTCGAGTTCATCCGCGCTCATCCGCGCGGTGCCTC
Source organism: Myxococcaceae bacterium JPH2 (assembly GCA_016458225.1). Classification (NCBI taxonomy): domain Bacteria; kingdom Pseudomonadati; phylum Myxococcota; class Myxococcia; order Myxococcales; family Myxococcaceae; species Myxococcaceae bacterium JPH2. Next base: position 73,730 of record JAEMGR010000038.1, read on the forward strand.
GGCGCAGCAGGCGGGCGGTGAAGTCCGCGAGTCCGGCCTTGCCCACTGGATCCACCGCGCTGCCCGCGCGCATCACCAGGCGCATCGACACGAGCGGCAGAGGCCCGCGCTCGGCCGCGATGACCTTCAGGCCGCTGGACGTGATGCTCTCGTGGAGCGCGGGCAGCTTGAGCAAGCCCGTGGTGGCCGGCTGCGTGGCCTTCTTCGGCGCGGACTTCCGAGCCGGGGCCTTCTTCGCGGCGCCGCGGGTCGGACGCGAGGGCACGGCGGCGCTCCGGCGCGCGAACTTCGCGGCCTTCCGGGCGGGCTTCTTCGAGGTGGCGGTCTTTCGGGAGGCCATTCGCGGGGACTTTCCTTGGGTTGGGCGGCTCACGCGTCGTCCTCGGCCTCGGGGACGAGCGTCACCACGGAGCGGCGCTCGGGCGCGAAGTACTTCGCGGCGGCGGCCATCACCTGCTCGTTCGTCACGGACGCGTAGTACGACGGGAGGGCCAGGCCCTCGCGCCAGTCGCCCAGCAGCGCCTCATAGTGTCCGAGCGCGTGCCCGCGACCACTGTTGGTGGCCAGCTCGCGCACGTGATCCGAGCGCAGGTTGTTCTTCGCCTTCTGAAGCTCGCGCTCGGTGACGCCCTCGCGCGCCAGCCGCTCGAGTTCCGCGTAGAGCAGCCCCTCCACCTTGGCGGGATCCGAGTCCGGCTTCAGCTCCAGGTAGAAGAGGATGGTCCCCGGGTCGATGCGCCAGCTCCAGTCGAGCATCACCGAGACGGCTTCCTTCTTCTCGTAGACGAGCGACTTCACGAGCCGGCTGCCCTCGCCCTTGGTGAGGACGTACTGGACCACGTCCAGGACGCGCGTGTCCTCGTCGCGCGCGGACGGGCCATGGAAGCCGATCATCACGGACGGGGACTGCGCGGGGTGGTGCACGACGGCGCGGCGCTCGCCCTTCTGTGCCGGCTCGGCGTTGAGCACGGGCGCCGGCGCGGGGCCGCGGGGGATGTCTCCGTAGTAGCGGCGCACGAGCGCCAGCGTCTTCTTCGGATCGATGTCCCCGACGATGTAGAGCACCGCGTTGTTGGGGGCGTAGTACGTGCGGAAGTACGCCTCGCAGTCCTGCCGGGTGATGGCCTCGATGTCCGCCATCCAGCCGATGACGGGCCAGCGGTACGCGTGCGCCTTGTAGACGAGCGTGCCCAGCTCCTCGTCCATCATCCCGGGGATGTCGTTGTCCACGCGGACGCGGCGCTCCTCCATGACGACCTGGCGCTCGCTGGCGAGCGTGGTGTCGGAGATGCGCAGCGAGCGCATGCGATCCGACTCCAGGTCGAGGACCGTCTCCAGCGCGTCCGCGGAGAAGTCGTCGTAGTACACGGTCATGTCATTGGACGTGTACGCGTTCGAGCGGCCGCCGTTGGACTCCAGCGTCTTGTCGAACATCTTGGGGCCGTACTTCTTGGCCCCGTTGAACATCATGTGCTCGAACAGGTGGCTGATGCCGGTGATGCCGGGGCGCTCATTGCGGCTGCCCACCTGGAAGAAGGTGTAGAGGCTGACCACCGGGGCCTGATGGTTCGCCAGCAGGCGGACCTTGAGGCCGTTGGGAAGCGTTGCCTCATGGACATCGAAGAGGGACTGGAGAGCGGGGTCCACCGCGCGCGCGGCGGAGGACCGCGGGGATGCCTTGGACATAGGCCCCCACCGTATACATGCCGTGTCTAGAGATCCACGGCCCCGATACGCAGGGCCATCACCACGGCCTCCACATGGGAGTTGACGCCCATCTTCCGGTAGATATGCGACAGGTGCGTGCGCACCGTGCGCCGCTCCATCGTCATCACCTGCCCCACCTCGGCGTTGGACAGCCCCTTGGCCACGAAGCGAAGGACCTCGAACTCCTTGGGCGTCAGGCCCCAGGGGTTCTCGGGCTTGGACGCCGTGGGCTTCGCCTGGACGGAGTGGAAGTAGTTCCAGAACTTCCGCGCGATGATGGGCTCCAGCACGGTGCCACCCTCCATCACCTCCTGGATGCCCGAGCGGATCTTCTCCGGCCCCACGCGCTTGACGAGGTAGCCCGAGGCGCCCGCCTGGATGGCCTCGTAGACCTTCTGCTCGTCCTCGAACGACGTGAGGATGAGGATCTCCACCTCGGGCGCGCGGCGCTTCACCTTCTGGGTGACCTGGATGCCGTGCAGGCCGGGCAGCTCCAGGTCCAGCAGCACGAGCTGCGGGCGCTCCCGGACGATGTCCTCCACCGCCTGTTCGCCGTCTTGCGACGTGCCCACGACCTCCAGCTCCGGAAAGGTGCCCAGCACCTTCACCAGGTTCTTCAAGAGCTGCGGTTGATCCTCGACGACGAAGATGCGGGTGCGTTCCATGGTCATCGCCTCGGGGACTGGAAGTGCTCCTCCAACTTCTGGTGCTGCCCGCGCGTGAAGCGCAGATCGAACGATTTGTCCTCGCCCGTTCCGTTGGCCACCACGCGGATGTGTCGCGAGCCCACCTTCACCGGGTAGCGGACCAACGGCGTGCGCCGATTGAGGCGAATGCCGTCGATGTACACCGTGGCGGGCACGTTGGTGTGCAGGGACAGGTAGCCCCGCTGAGCTCGCGTCGCCGCGTCCTCGGCGTCGCCCCCGTCATCCTCGGCGGGCATCGGCACGGCGACGGGCGGGGTCGCGGTGATGGGGCGCAGGGCGCTCGGATTGCGGAACTCACCATCCGGAGGAGGATTGGGCGGCGCAGGCGTGGGCGCGCGGCGAATCATGGGCGGGCGCTCATCCAGCGCGCTTCCACCCGAGGGCGTGCGATTGCTCATGCGCCACGCGCCGATCGCCACGACGCAGGCGCCAATCATGGACGCGGAGAGCACGAACACGCGCAGGCGAGCCCGTCGCTCCGCGGCCCGGGCCATCGCGAACTCCTCGGTGGCCAGGCGCTTTCCCACGATGGGGTTGGAGACGCTGGACGGCGGAGGCAGCGCGATGTCGCTGCGGGCCTTCGCGTCGGCGCCGCGCGGCGGTCCTGCACGAGCGGCGGCGAGGGCCGCGGCGCGCCGGCTGAAGATGGACGGCTCGTCGTCGTCTTCCGGAGGCAACGGCTCGGCGAAGTCCTCGATGACCTTCACGCGCGGATTGCGCTGCGCGGGCTTGGCGGACACGGCGCCGGAGGCACCATGGTGCGGGCGGCGAGACTTCGCGGGCGCCGCACCGGGCGGAGCGTCCCAGGCTTGTGCGATGACCTCTGGGCTCTCGAAGGCGGTCCCCTCCCCCTCTGCCACGGGCGCCGTTCCCGCATGGGTCAACGAGCCGATGGGCGCGTCTTCCTGCGGCTCGAAGTCCTGGGGGCGGTACTCCTCGAACATCGGAGACGCCTCCTGGGTCTCGGCGACGGCCTCCATGTCGGTGAGGGAGCGGCTGTACGGCGCGCGCTGGACGACGGAGGCCTCCAGCTCCTCGGCGTGCAGGGACTCCACCTCGGCGCCGGACACAGGCAGGAGCGTGAAGTCGTCAGCGAAAGGCACGGGCCCCAGCGTGGCCACGCTCACCTCGTTGGGGAACAGCTCGCCGACGAACCGGCGCACGTCCTCCGGGCCCGGCATTCCACCGCTCGCGGACAGGAAGTTGCGGAGCGCGCCAGCGAACTCTCCGCACGAGCGGAACCGACGCTGCGGCGTGGGATCCAACGCGCGCATGATGATGGGATCCATGCGCGCGTTGAGACGGCGATCCAATCGACTGGGCGGCGGCAGTGACTCGCGCCGGGTGCTGACCCCGCTGCCCGGCACCACGGCCTCGCGCAGGGTCAGCAGCTCGTACGCCACGGCCCCCAGCGAGTAGATGTCCGACTGCGCGGTTGGCGCCTCGCCGCGCGACACCTCCAGCGCGCGGTAGGCGCTGCGCCCGCGGTTCGCGAAGCTCTTCTTGAGCTGCGGCACGGCGAGCAAGGCCTTCAGCGCGCCGAAGTCACAGACAGCCGGAAGTCCCTCGCGAGACAGCAGCAGATTGCCCGGGGTGAGCGCGCCGTGGACGACCCCAGCCTCGTGCGCGAGCTGCACCGCATCCAGGAGCTGGATGACGATGTGGAGTGCCACGGGCGTGGGAAGCAGCACCTCCTTCGTGTTGAGGCGCTGGAGCGCGACGCCCAGCGTGGCGCCGTCCACGTCCTGGCGCACCACCGCGAGCCGCTGCTTCACGAAGCCCATGTCCAGCACGTGCAGGATGCCGGGGTGGCGCACCGGCTGGAGCGCGCGCGTCGTGTCCGCGAGGTCTCTCGCGTAGGCGGGATCCGACGTCTTGGGGTGGAACAGCTTCACCGCGACTTCGCCCGCGGGGAGCTGGAGGGCGTCGTAGAGTTCCGCGAGGTCGCCGGACTCGACGCGGCCCACAAGACGATAGGAGGCGCTCATGACTTCTTTCGCGAGGGCTGGCGCCGACGCACGGCGGAGAAGACGAACCCGCACCACACACAGGACTCCCCGCGTCGTCCCCTGGGAAGTTCCAGGGTGCAACCCGGGCAGCGTGGCCTGGCGCGTTCGGCTGCGACAGGCTTCGCGGTCGCGGTGCGCGAGGCGGTGGTCGCGCGCGTGACGGGACGTGGGGCGGAGGCCCGGAGTCGGGCCTCGAGGCGACGCACCCGGTCCTCGAGCGCGGCGATCCGCGCGGACAAGCGCGCATGGACCTCCTCGGCGGGCACCGAGGTCTGGCGTCGGACGGGGGAGCGCATCTTAAGTTCGAGAGCGTGCCATGCTCCCTCCGAGGCCGGCAAGGAGACGTCGCGCGCGTCGGGGCGCGTGTTATGTCTAGCGATCCCGTGTCACCGACCCGCCCTCTCGCGAACCCCATCCCTGGCGGACCCTCCGAGGATCCGCTGCACGGCAGCTTCCGTTCCTCCTTGAGCCGCGATCGCGCTGAGGACGCCGCGCGCCGGGCCCAGGAGCTTCTCACCGATGAGGGGCTCGGCCGCCTGCTGACCACGCCGCGCGAGCGACGCGAAGTGGTGCCGCGCGCGCGGGAGATCTTCGTCAACCGCAACCTGCGCATGTCCAGCATCGAGCTCGTCGGCTTCGACATGGACTACACGCTGGCCATCTACCACATGCGCCGGCTGGAGCAGCTCTCGTATGACATGACGCTGGCGAAGCTGATGACCGAGTACGGCTATCCGCCCGTCATCGGCCACCTGCTCTACGATCATCACTTCGTCATGCGCGGGCTCGCCGTGGACCGCGTCAACGGGAACATCCTGAAGATGGACCGGTTCGGCCACGTGGGTCGGGCCTATCACGGCCTGCGTCCGCTCCAGCCGTCCGTCTGGCGCGAGCTGTACCGCTACAAGCGGGTGCGGCTGCGCAATCCGCAGTTCGCCTGGAACGACACGCTGTTCGCCCTGCCGGAGACGTACCTCTACTCGGGCATCATCGAGCTGCTGGAGTCGCTCGGGCAGCGCGTGGACTACGGCAAGCTCTACGACGACATCCGCGAGGCCATCGACACGGTCCACCGCGACAACTCGCTCAAGCGCGAGGTGCGCAAGGACCTGGGGCGCTACGTCTTCCTGGATCCAGAGCTGGGGCCCGCGCTGCACAAGCTTCGCTCGGGCGGCAAGCGGCTGTTCCTGCTGACGAACTCGGCGTGGGACTACACGGACGCGGTGATGCGCTACCTGCTGGAAGGGCAGCTCCCCGAGTATCCGAGCTGGCGCAACTACTTCGACTTCGTCGTGACGAGCGCGCGCAAGCCCTCGTTCTTCACCGAGAACAAGCCGTTCCTGGAGCTGGACTCGTCCACCGAGGAGGGCCGCCCCCTGCGCGAGGCCACGAGCCTGGAGCGCGGCGCCGTCTACTCGGGCGGAAACCTGGCGCAGTTCGAGGACTTCACCGGGCACCGGGGCGAGAACATCCTCTACGTGGGCGACCACATCTACGGCGACATCCTCAAGTCCAAGAAGTCGTCGCTGTGGCGCACGTGCATGGTCGTCCAGGAGATCGAGGACGAGATCTCCTATACGGACTCGCGACAGGTGGAGATCAACACCCTGTCCGAAGTCGAGGTCACCCGCGCGCGACTCGACGACGAGGTGAGCCACCACAAGTCGCGGTTGAACACCCTGGAGCGGAAGCTGGAGCGCGAGGGCCTGGAGGGCGACGCGCGAGCGAGCGTGGAGGAGGAGCGCCGCGCAACCAAGGCCGAGCTGGAGAAGCTGCGCCGCGCCCTGAAGTCCTCCACCGAGATCGCGGACACCCTGGAGCGCGACGTCGAAGAGGGCTTCAATCCGTACTGGGGCTTGCTCTTCAAGGAGGGCAACGAGAACAGCCGGTTCGGCTATCAGGTGGAGCAGTACGCGTGTCTCTACACGAGCCGCGTGTCGAACTTCCTGCACCACTCGCCCATCCAGTACTACCGCTCGCCGCGAGATCAGATGGCGCACGAGCGGGCCGGCGCGCTGTCCAGCAAGATGTCCCCGCTGGGGAGCGAGGGCCCGCCCAAGGGCTCGGGACGGGAGTAGGCCGGGCGCTTCAGCGCGCGGCCACGCGGCCCCAGATGACGTCCGTGTAGCGGGAGCCGGGCTCGGGCGTGAGGCCCAGCTTCTGTAGGTCATCCGAGTGCTTGGCGCCCTTCACCACCACCCACCGTCGTGCGACGCGCCTCCCCTCCTCCAGGGCTTCGGGCGTCAGCGGCGAGTGGTCCGCGAAACGCCGCAGCACCTCGAACGCGGGCTGGGCCTTCTTCGGCTTCGCGAACATCGGATCGAAGAACACGACGTCGAACGCGCCCGACGGCTGGGTCTTCAGGTACGCGTGGGCGTCCACGTTCAGCACGTCGATGGCGCACGAGTCTTCGCCACGCGGATAGCGCCGAAGCCCTTCGCCCGCGACGACGCACAAGGCCGGACTCTTCTCCAGGCCCACCACCCGCCCCGTGGGCCCCACCGCGAGCGACGCCATCAGCGCGTCCTGCCCGAGCCCCAAGGTGCAGTCCAACACCGCATCGCCGGGGCGAAGCTCGGCCGAGCGCACGAAGGCATCGTCCCGCGCCCCCTCGCGAAAGCGCATCCGCCGCAGGTGCGCCATGCCGGCATGGAAGCCGAAGGTGCCCTCGGGCTCCCACAGCGTCACGCCGTCGCCGCCGACCACGAGGATCGCCGCGGCCTTCGTACCCAGCCAGGGCGCGATGCCCTCCTTGGGCTTGCGCGGCAGGAACGGGAGACCCCAGCGACGAGCCACGGCGCGAGCATCGCGCTCCAGCTCCGCGTCCTTCTTCGCGCTGGTGGTGACCGCCAGGGGAATCACGCGCGAACCGCCACGGTGAAGCTCACGACTCCACGGCCTGCAGCTTCCGGCCACCCTGCATCTGCGCGACGGTGACGGACTGGTTCCGGCCATTGCGCTTCGAGTGGTAGAGGCACTGGTCCGCCAAATCGATGAGCTGCTGCTTCTCCAGGCCGTTGTCGGGGAACGTGGACACGCCCAGCGACATCGTGACCTTGAGCGGCCCCATCTCGGTCTGGAAGACCTCGGCCATGACGGCCTCGCGGATGCGCTCGGCGATGGCCTTGGCGCCCGGCACGTCCGTCTCTGGCATGATGAGGACGAACTCCTCACCGCCGTAGCGCGCCACCACGTCGGTGTCTCGCGCCATCGACTTGATGATGCGCGCCACGCCCTTGAGGACGAGGTCGCCCGTCGGGTGGCCGTAGGTGTCGTTGACGCTCTTGAAGTGGTCCACGTCCGTGAGGACGATGGAGCACTTGCGCTGGTAGCGGCGGGCCTGCGCGAGGATCTCGTCCGCCCGCGACTGGAAGGTGCGGTGGTTGAGCAGACCGGTGAGTCCGTCCGTCGTCGCCATCCGCTCCATCTGCTCGTAGAGCTGGGCGCGCAACACCGCCTGCGCGGCCTGGATGGCGATGACCTCGATCATCCGCAGGACGTCCTGATCGAAGACGGACTTCTTGCGCGAGCCCGCGACCAGCGTGCCCAGGATGCGGTCGCCCGCCACCAGCGGGAAGATCTTCAGGGCGCCGAGTCCGCGGATCTGCGTCTCGTCATCGAAGATGACCTGGCGGTCCATCGCCTTGATGTCGCGGCCCGGCAGCGGCGCGCCGTAGCGCACCACGTTGGCGACGAGCCCGTTGTTGTCCACGAACGTGCGGCCTTCCAGCGCCTTGCCCTGCGCCGTCACGCCCGTCATCCGGGCCACGCGGTGCACCCGTTTGCCGTCCTGCTCGGACACGAGCGTCACCGCGCAGAAATCGAGGCCCGCGAGCTGTCGCGTGCTCTCCAGCACCGCCACGAACACCTGATCCGGGCTGCCCGCGCGGTTCAGCTCCTCGATGGCGCGGAAGAATCGGTCCTTCTCATCGCGCGTCTTGCGGATGTAGCTCATCACCCGCTCGACCTCGATGGACCGCAGCACCTCGCCCGCGATGGTGGAGAGCAGCTTCTCGTCCTGATCGCTGAACGGCTCGTTGCTCAGCTTGTCCGCCACGAGCACGCCGCGCACCAGCCCGCTGCCCTCCAGGATGGGGACCGCGAGCAGCGCCTGCACCGAGGGGCCGCCGCTCTCGTAGTAGGTGACGCCCTTGAGCCCCTGCGGCGAATTCATCCGCACCGGCGCCCGGCGCTTGAGCACGCCGCCGATGACACCCTCGCCCGCGTTGAACTTCTCGCGGTGCACGCGCTCGGAGCCCGAGCGGCAGTCGTAGAGCTTCAGGCTCCGGTCATCGGAGGTGAGGAGGAACGCGGCGCACGTGTGCGTGCGGAGGCTCGTCTCGGCGATCTCCAGGGCGGCCTGCACCGCGCCTTCGATCTCCTTCACCGAGGCGACGAGCCACTTCTCGTCCGAGTTCATCCCGCTGAAGCTGTCCTGCGTGCCGGAGCTGACCAGGCGGAACGTGCGCGCGCGCTCCTCGACTTCGCGGATGCGCTTCTGCACCGCGTCGTTCTCGGCCCGGCGGGACACCGCGATGCGCGCCGCCAGCACCAGGTGGTAGAGGCCCGCGAACAGCGCGAGGAACGTCGCGTGCGTGGCGAAGCCCATGAGGTTGGGCACGGGCCCGGCCAGCGTCACCACCAGCCCGTCGAACACGAGCGCCACGCCCAGGAGCGTGAGCCCCGCGTTGCGCGGCAGGAACGCCACCAGGAACGCCATCAGCAGGTAGACGATGGGGAACAGCTCGGCGCCGCCGATGGCCACGACGATGAAGGCCGCGGAGATGAGGCCACCGCCCAGCTCCAGGTCATCGCGCAGGTCGATGACCGCGCCCACCGCGCCGCGCATCGCCCGCCGCCACGCGGCCATCGCGATTCCCACGAGCAGCACGCCCACCAGCGCGGCCTCGGTCCACCCCAGCGTCTGGAGGCCTCGGAAGCCTCCGCGCGCCAGGTGGACGAAGGTGGCCAGCGCGGCCGCCACCGGAATCGTCCGCACGAGTTGACGCAGCAGCTTTCCAGGCGAGGGCACCGCGGGAAGCGAGGTCATGGCGACTCCAGATGGAAGACGATCTCGCCCGGCTTCACATAGCCAAGCTCCTCGCGCACCGCCCGCTCCAGCGCGACGGGGTCCTTGCGCAGGGCGTTGATCTCCTGCCGGAGGACCTCGTTCTGCGTGGCCAGGGTCCGGTTGCGCTCCCGCAGCGACTCGACGTCCTGACGCAGGGACAGGTAACGACGGAAGCCCTTGGCATCCGCCACCGAGGCGAGGCTCAAGGCCACCGCCACCATCGCCGCCACCGCCAGGAGTTTCCGCCGCGCCGTCATGAACGCTGGCGAAGGTACCAGCGGTCCCCTCACCCGCAAGAAAACCGCTCCAGCCCTGTAGCAACCTGGGAGCGCGCGGACGCTCAGTCCTGGCGCAGCAGCTTCTCGATGGCCTTGGCCACCTCGGCCTGGCCCTCGATGCCCTGCCACGCGGCCACCGCCCTGCCCCACTTGTCGAGCAGCACGGTGCTGGGCAGCGCCCGGATGGGGCCGTACGCCGTCTGCCCGGCGCGCATGTACTCATCCGAGACGAGCACCGGGTAGTTCAGCGCGTAGTGGTCCGCGAACGGCGCCAGGACCTTGGCTTCCTCCAGGTCCATGCCCACCGCCACCACCTGGAAGCCCTGCGGGCCGTACTGCTTCTGCAGCGCCTCCAGCGTGGGCATCTCCGCCAGGCACGGGAAGCACCAGGTCGCGAAGAAGGAGACCAGGACGACCTTGCCGGACAGGTTGCGGTAGTCGTACCGGGTGGGCCCCACCGATGGCAGGGCCAGCGCTTGGATGAAGGCGGGCCCCGCATCCACGGGCTTGGCGCGCAGGTGACACGCCGTGAGCAGCAGCCCGGCCAGTGCACACGCCAGCGCGCGCCGCATGCCCGTCATGCCTCCGTCTTCGGGCCCAGGCCCCCGCTCTGGCAGTTACGACAGAGGCCGTACAGCTCCATCTTGTGCGACGTCACCGAGAAGCCGTGCTTGCGCGCGACTGCGTCCTGCATGGCCTCGATGCGGTCGTTCTCGAACTCGACGATCGTCCCGCAGCGGGTGCAGATGAGGTGATCGTGGTGCTCGCGGCCGGCCGCGGCCTCGTAGCGCGTCTGGCCGTCCCCGAAGTTGCGCGCGTGGGCCAGCCCACACTCGTTGAGCAGCTTCATGGTCCGGTAGACGGTGGCCACCGAGACCTTGGCGTCCTGCTCACGGACCTTGTTCCACAGCTCCTCGACGGACAGGTGCCCCCCCACAGAGAAGAAGGTGTCGATGATGAGGCTGCGCTGGCGCGTGCTCTTGAGGCCATGCTGGGCCATGTAGCGGGCCAGCACCTCGTCCTTGTTCTCGTCGTTCTCGTGTCCGGGGTGAGTCATGGTCATCTGCGAGCCTTCAATCGCCCCACGGGTGCCAGCGTGCATCGAGCCTCCTCGGGGAGCGGCCGGGCGCCCCCCGACCGAGAGTTCCCGTTGTAACGGCATGCCCTGCTCCGCGCGAGGGGGGACCTTTCATGGAAGGATGCCCCAGACGCCGAAGGAAATGGCGACCCGGAGTGTTGTACGCAGGATGTCTTCCCCCGGCCGCCGGGGGGCCACGCGGCCGGCGCGGCCGGTCGCACGAACGTCCGCAAGCCCCCGCCGAGGGCTTGCGCGGTCCGCTGGCTGTTTATGTTGAGGTCGGACTGGCTCATTGACACCTGTCTGGCGGCGAAGATAGAGGCAACCGCCCTCGTAAACGAGCAATTTTCCGCTACTTTCCATGACCAGCCCCTGGCAGAGAAGACGACAGCCCGATGATGTCCCTACCCCCGTGGCGGTCGCCGTGTCGGACTATTGCCGACGGGCGAAGGCCCCCGCTTCCGCGGCCGATGTTCGCGAGGCGCTTGCTCTCCTGGCGAACGAGGATGACTTCCGCGTCCGCGCACTGACCGACGTCGACCCGGAGACGACCCCGCTGGGGCCCTTCGCCGTGGTGGACATCCTCGGAGGCACCGCCGTGGGTGTGGCCGCTCAGCGCCAGTCCTGCGGTTACTACGACGTCGTGCAGGAGCTGGCGCGCGTGCGTGAGGAGAAGACGCCTCCGCCCGCCCCGGCCCCGCAGGCGCCCACCTTCGCGATCCCCGCGCCCCGGCCCGTGCCCGCGGGCGATCCCGACGAGGCGGCGCGCAAGCCGGACGTCTCGGTGGCGGATCGCATCGCGCCGCGCAAGCGCACCGCGCCGGAGCCCGAGGCCCTCCCGGCCATCGAGGACGAGCCGGGCGAGAGCGCCTTCCCCAAGAAGGACCTGCCCCGTCCGCGCGGTCGGTTCACCCGCGTGGAGGCCCCGCGCATCGCGTTCCTCGAGCTGACGCGCATGGAGGGCAAGGCCCTCCTGGAGGAGGCGATCGCCGCGGCGGAGCACCGCTTCTCGCTCCTGAAGACGCTCTCTCACCGGTTCAACGGCTCGCGCGGCGAGCTGACCCAGGTGGACATGGAGAACGTCCTCCGGGACCACGGCCTCATGGCCATCCTGGAAGCCAAGGAGAAGGGCAACCTCATCGAGGCCTACTCCACGCACCGCGGCGCCTCGGGCCGCGTGGCCTGGGCGCTCGGGTTGAGCCCGCATGAGCTTCAGCGGCTGACGGCCGCGCTGCTGTTGACGGAGGAAGTGGAGATGGTGCGCGAGCGCTTCCGGCGCGAGGCCCTGTCGACCTCTTCCCACCTCACCCAGCGGTTGGATCTCCTCGGCCGGGACAAGTACCTGGTGGACCTGGGCATCAAGAAGCGCTTCACCGACACGCTCCGCAAGGAGCTGGAGCGGCTGGTGCGCGACCAGCTGCCCGACGCCGAGGATCTCCACTCGCTCGCCGAGGCCGTGGGCCGCAAGCATGGCGCCCCGGGCGAGCTGGTCACCCGCGCCTTCGAGCGCCTGGGAATGAGTGAGTCGCTGCGCAAGCAACTCATGCCCGGCACTCCCCACTCTTCGCCCTGACGAGGACGCAACATGCCTATCTACGAGTACTCCTGCCAGAGCTGTGGAAAGACCATCGACGTGCTGCAGAAGATCTCGGATCCAACTCCCGAGGCCTGCACCGCGTGCGGCGCCGCCGGCTCGCTGAGCCGTGTGGTCAGCCGCTCCAGCTTCGTGCTCAAGGGTGGCGGCTGGTACGCCGACCTGTACGGCTCCACCAAGAAGGACGGGAGTTCCTCCTCCTCGTCTTCTTCGTCATCCACCTCGTCGTCTTCCACGTCGACGAGCAGCGGCGGTGGTGACTCGGGCAGCAGCGCGTCGTCCTCGGCGGCCCCCGCCGCTCCCGCGGCGACGTCGTCCACTCCCAAGACGTAGGCAGGTGGACCTCCGTGTAGGGCCTGGCGGAAAACTCGCGAGGCCCCGCGGAGGGCCCCAGACTGGAGGCGTGCCCTTTCCTCCCTCCAGTCGCCCCCCTCGCCACTGCGCGCTGTGCGGTCACCCGGAGCTGACGGACGCCCGGGGACTCGGTCGCTTCCTCCTCGTGCCGGACCTGCAGGGCCGAGGCCCCGTCTGCCCGCCGCAGCGAGGTTGCCGAGGCAAGCCGACCACCTCCACGGCGGCACTGACGCACGCGGCGCGGTGAGCTAAAGCAGACCTCTCGCGCTCCCTTGTCCTCGCGCGGAGGTGCCATGCCGACAGCCCGCTCCTTTCGACCTTCTCTCCTCGCCCTCGCGCTGCTCCTGGGAACGGGCTGCGCGTCGTACACGCGGATGTCCCCCGAGGATCGCTCGGCGCTGGAGCACCGCCTCACGGGCGTGGACGCGGAGCAGTACCTGCGCGTCTCCAGCTACGTCACGCCCTTCTTCGGCGATGCGTCCCGGCGCCTGCTGACGCCCTACTCGCCCGAGGACGTGGAGTACCTCAACGACACCCAGGGCAAGCCCATCTCGCCGGGCCCCGTCCAGGCCACGGTGCCCGCTGGGGCGCGCGTGCGAATCAGCAAGGTGGAGTTCCCCACGGCCTGGGTCGTCACGGAGCGCGTCCTGTACTCGCCGCGCACGTGGCCGTGGGTGTACCTGGAGGTGGAGGGGGCCCCCAACGGCCCGCCGCTCGTCCTGGTGCTGCCGCCGCAGCTCGACAAGCCGGAGGACTTCCGCGCCGAGCTGGAGAAGTACCTGTCCCCGCGCCCGCTGAAGCCCGAGCTGGACGCCCTGCCGACGCTGGTGAGGGAGGCCGTGCGCGAGAAGCGCCTGGTGGCGGCCATGCCCGCGGACGCGGTGCGGATGGCCTGGGGCCCGCCTGAGACTGTGCGCCGCTCGATGGAGGGAACCGCTCGCCTCGAGGCGTGGACGTGGCCCTCACGGCGCCGCGTGGCGAGCCTCTCCGACGGCCGATTGGTGAGCGCCGAGGAGGCGGGGAAGTCGCTGCTGCCGTGAGAGCCTAGCGACGGCGCTGCTGGCGGCGCTTGCCGCCTCCGCCACCGGACTTGCGCGCGGCCTGGGCCTCGCCCGGGCGCGTGAGGCGGGGAAGCTCTCCGGCCATCACCGGCCAGTAATCGCCCTTGAGCAGCTCCTGGACGAGTTGCGCCTGCGTCTGGATGTCGCGCTTGAAGAACGTGGCGCCGCGGCCGACTTCGTCCAGCGAGCCGCGCGCGTCGCTGCCGCCCACGCAGGGCAGCTTGAGGGCCTCGGCGGCCTCGACGGCCAGATCGTTGGCCGTCTGCTTCACCTTGGCGTTGTAGCCCTCCACCGCGCTCAGCACGTTGAGCGAGCGGATGAAGTCCATGGCGGGGTTGGGGACGTCGCGGTCATACGGCCGCGCCGCGACGATGGCGGCCCCGAGCGACTTCACCTTGGGCAGACACTCGGCGGCGCTCCAGGGCTTCTCGCGGTTGCTGCCCCACAGCTGCACGGGCTCGGGGACCAGCTCCGGCTTCGGGAAGAAGCACAGGTACTGTCCTCGGTCCGTCACCAACTCCAGCCCGACGAAGATCTTGAGCTTCGACTTGGCCGCCATGTCGAACAGCTCGTCGCACCCGTCCTGGGTGTTCGTCTCGGTGAACGCCACCCCATCCAGTCCGAACAGCGCCGCTCGCTCCAGCACGGCGCGCGGATCCAACTCGCAACCCTTGGACAGATGGGAATGGGCGTGCAGGTCGATGAGCATGGGCGCCGCTCCCTAACAGGCTCCCTGGGAGCTGTCGAGCCTGCCGCGTGCGCGCTGCCCCTCGGTTCAGGCGAAGGCGTAGGCCTGGAAGGAGCCCTGCTTGGCCTGGGTGTTCTTCTCCTCGTAGGTGCGAATGAGGTAGCCCATCAGCATCAGCGAGGAAGTGTTCTCCAGTACCCGGGCCGGGTCCTTGGAGATGAGGTTGGCGCTGTAGTTCAGGAAGAACTGGGCCAGTTCCTCCCCCGCCTCCTTGACGATCAGGGCGTTGAGCGCGCCCGGATCCATCGTCCGGATGGTGTTGATGAAATCCACCGCCAGGTCCTTCTTGGTCTTCACGTCCACGGCCTTCCCCCTTCGCCCCCGCCCCCGCGCGGTGCTTCCGTGCGCCGCGCCGCCCCACCCGAACCGGGTACGACTGGGGAAATCTAGGCACGCTCGGCGCCCTGCACACCCCCGCCCTTCGCCCCCCAAACCGCCACGTTCCAGGAAGCCGGCTTTTTGACACCTGTGAACGGCGTGTGCGATAAGCCTCGGTCAGCCTTTTCTCACCACCGCACAAGGAGTGGCAGGCGATGTTCACGGGCGTGAAGGTGTTCTCTGCCACCAAGGCCAAGGAGCGGGAGGAGCTGGGTGAGAACGTCACCCGCTGGCTCAAGAGCAACGCGGATCTGGAGATCGTGGATCGCGTCGTGTGCCAGTCTTCCGACAACGAGTTCCACTGCTACACGATGGTGCTGTTCTACAAGCACGCGAAGGGTCAGCAGCAGCCGTAGTCCTGGAGCCGGGCGCACGTTCTGGGCCCGGCATGCATCAGAGCCTGCGCCCCGTCATCACCCCGGCCCATGAGAGCTGCGCCTTGACCCACCCGCGCTTCGGGTGGTTCGCGGGCGCGAGGTCCAGGAACCGCTGGTAGTGGCGTATCCCCTCGTCCAGGTTCTTGAGTTGGCAGTACGAGAGGCCGAGCAAGAGCTGGCAGTCCGCGTTGTTCGGGGCCTTCTGCGCGCAGTCCTTCGCCACGGAATTCGCCAGCGAGTACTCCTTCGCGCGGACGAGGTCGTGGCCCTCCTCGAGGAGTTCCTGGATCTCCGTCGGCGCGGGCCCGAATGAGGCGGTGCGCACCGTCCCGTCTCCCCTGCCCCGACTCACGCTCGGCTTGTCCGCCGCGGGGACGACCTTCTCCAGGTGCAGCATCACGCTCCCCCTGTTGTCGGAGGCGTCATCATCGATGACGCCGCAGCGCAGGGCGCTCACGCCCGAGATGTCGCTCGTGCGCCCCTCATGAAGCAGGAGGACGCGGGGCTTCGGTATGGGCTTGGCGTTGGCCTCCTCTGCGCGCGGCGGCGCTTCCACGCAGCCGATCATCTGCGTGGTCCCCTTCCAGCGGCCATGCGTGAAGGCACCGCGTCCCACGGGCTCGAACTTCAGGCGGAACGTCGCGGTGGGAGAGAGTCCCTCGACCGACAAGGCGCGGTGGTACGTCACGTTCATCCAACTGGGCTGCACCCGAAGACGGACCTTGCGTCGAGTCTCGGTGTCCTGGATGTCGACGTTCCGATCCTTGGCGACCTTGACCGGCCCCACCTGCCAGATGGGGGTGTCCTTGGATTTGGTGACGCGGTCGACCTCGGGCGCGAGGGTGAAGACGTACAACATGGAGGCGCCTTTGATGTCGACGGGCTCGAAGGAGAGTTCCCCCACGGCGTCATCCGCGGCCACGTTGGGGCCCTTCAGGAAGTAGATGAGCGGTGACGACTCCGCGGCCCGCAAGGACTCCGACGCGCTTTCCGACAACTCATAGCGCGTCTCCGCATTGAGGACCTTGACGGCGGCCTTCGCCGGGGACACGAGCAGCAAGTGGCGCTGAGCGTCGAGGCGAATGCTGTTCGCGGGCCACGTCAACGTGTCCGTCTCCTCGATCTTCGTGTCCGTGTCCTCGGGCCTCGGGCTAGGGGCGCTGGGGGCCGCGGCATCGACAGGAGTCCCAGCAGCGGCTGCCACAGGCACGGGCGCCACGTTCCCGGGCAGGAGGAGCGCGCGCGGGTCGGGAGCAGGAGGCGGTTCGATGGGCCGAGGCTCATCAGGTCGCGTCTCGGGTGGCGGCGCGGCGGCCTCATGTGCTCCGAAGAAAATTCCCGCCACGCCCAGCAGGACGACCATGACCAGCCCCGCGCCCAGCCAGAGCCACCGCCACTGCGCAGGCTCCAGGGTTCGAGACGCTGCGGCGAGAGATGCCGTGTCGGCGAGCGGCTCCGCGCCGAGGACCTGCGCGACCTCCCGATCCGTGGTGGGACGCGCGGCAAGCGGCGCGGATAGCAGCGGCTTCGGCGGCGCGGTGGAGCGCCAGAGCGACAGCTCCTCTTCGAACGCGGGCGGCACCCGGGTGTCGCGGCCGATCACGGAGAGTTCTTCGCGAAACAGCATGCGCAGCAGATGGGCCAGATGCATGGCCGAGAAGCGCGGCGCGGCCGAGTAGAGGAACCCCGCCAGCGCATCCGCGAACTCATGGCACGACGGGTAGCGCTCCTCCCAGTCCACGGCCAGCGCGCGCATCAGGATGCGCTCCAGCGCCACGGGCAGGTCCGGACGCAGCTCGCGGGGACGCGGGAACTGCCCCGCGACAATGCGAGGCATCACCACGTACTCCGGCCCGGCGAGCGGCAGCCGGCCACACAGCATCTCGTAGAGGACCACGCCCGTGGCCCACACATCGGTGCGCCCATCGACGTCTTCGCCGCGTGCCTGCTCGGGCGAGAAGAACAGGTACTTGCCCTTCACCACGCCGGGCGCGGTGTTCACCGAACTCAGCGAGCGCGCCTTCGCGATGCCGAAGTCGACGATCTTCACCTGCCCCTCGAAGCTGACGAGCACGTTGTCGGGGGAGATGTCGCGGTGGACGATGCCCAGCGGCGCGCCGTTCTCCTCCGTTCGCATGTGCGCGTAGTGCAGGCCTCGGCACATCTCCATCGCGATGAAGGTCGCGATGGGCGCGGGAATGGCGGTCAGCCCCGTGTGGAACGCGCGCTTGAGGATGCGATTGAGCGGCTGGCCATCCACGAACTCCATGGCCAGGAAGTACTCGCCATCCACTTCGCCGAAGTCGAAGACCTGCGCGATGTTGCCGTGCGAGAGCGTCGCGGAGATGCGCGCCTCGCTGATGAACATGGAGGTGAACGCGTCGTCGGTGGCGTACTCCTGAAGCACCTTCTTGATCAGCACCGACTTGGTGACGCCCGCGGCGCCCATCAATCGCGCCTGCCAGGTCTCGGCCATGCCCCCACGGCCAATCCGCGACACCAGCTCGTACCGGCCAAACCGATCCCGCTGCGTGCTTGCCATTCCTCGGGACGATAGCGGCATGTCCGGAGACATCCGAGTCTTTCAGGTAACTAAAGACTTCCATTCCGAACCAGCGAGTCCAGATGCGGGCCATGAGGGTGGTTGGAATGTCTTCCCGTCAACACTGAGCGCGGCGCGGGGCTGCCTGCTCCTCGCGTTCGCCCGGAACGGGGCGGCGCGCCTCCCGGTCGGATTGTCTCCCACCCTCCCCCTCCCATCTTTCGCATGCACCGGAGGAGCAAGCGCCATGAGGTCGTCGGGGTGGACATTGCTGGTCGCCGTGGCCGTGGGAATGACAGGCGCGGCCTGTACGCGACAGGGCTCGGTCGGAGACACCACGGAGGGAGCGAGAGGCACGCGGCATGCGATGGCGCAAACACTCCCCTGGGAAGACCTGCTCGCGCCTGGCCGAAGCGGCGCCGCGGAACTGGAGTTCCTGGGCACGGTCACCGCCACCGGGGGCTCAGGCTTCTCCGCGGAGGACATCGACGGCGTCGAGCGGCCCTTCGTCGTCGGGCCCAGCACGCGCTTCGTTCTCGATGGGCACCCCGTGCAGCTCTCACAGCTGCAGCCAGGTGCCCAGGTCCACACGCTCTACGACGAGGAACAGGGCGAGTGGCTCGCCGATGAAGTGGAGATCTACCCCGGCACTCCCGCGACGGATCATCCCACCGCGGGCGCGAGTCAGTAGACAGCCAGCGCCTGCGGCAGGTGGTAGCTGACGATGGTGAGCACCGGGATGCCGGTGCCCTCCTCGTCATCGCTGGCGGAACCCGCCATCAAGCGCATTCCATCGAAGCGCGCGAGGATGACGTAGTCGCGACGTGGCTCCAGGAACGGATCCGGCGCGGACAGTCGTCCCAGCGCCTCGCGTCCCGTCTCGTCGGAGATGTTGTCGTAGCGCTTCACGCTGGCCGAGTGACTGACCCGCTCACGCGTGGACAACGCACCGCCCACGTGCCCATCACCCGTGAGCTCAGTTCGCCCCGCCACGTCACCCGACGTGGTGCGGTCCGAGTCCACGCGATAGCTGACGCCGAGGTCCTGGTTCGACGGCGCTGACTCCAAGGCGTGCTCGACCAGCCACACGGTGGGGCGCTCACCCGCCGCCCGTTGATCCGCGACCTGCGCGCGCAGCAGCACGTAGCGTCCCTTGTACGTGTCTGGACGCGAGACGGCGGATGCCAATGAGAAGATGGGGACCTTGTGGTCGCTGAGCGTCCGCAGCTCTCCGTCCACCACCCCGCCGCGCTGAGCCACCACGCGCGCGATGAGGTCGGCGCCGTCGGGGCGCACGAGCAGCTCGTCGGACCAGGGACGCCCCAGCAGCACGGAGAGCTGCGTGAAGGGCGTCAGCTCGATGCAGGCCTTGAGCGCGGCCCACGCATCATCACGGGAGGTGGCCTGGAGGCGCCGAGCCGCGGCCTCACACATTCCCGGGGTGGGAAAGCGGGCGACGAACGCCTTGGGGTCGCTGACGGAGGGAGCCGGCTCCGCGGGAGGAACCAACGCGGGCATCCGGCGCGACTCCGCGGGCGGAGCCGCCGACGCGTCGGCGCGGAGCGAATGGGTATGGGACGCGCCACACCCCAGGGTGAGCGCGCCCAGCGCGGCCAAGGCGGTTCTCGGGAAGCGGGACATCGTGCACCTCGAAAGGAAAGTGGCCTAGAGCGAGGCCGAGCCCGCGCGCTCCGCCGCCTTCTGGGGAGCACGTCCCGCCGCTGGAGCGGGCGCCGCGCGAGGAATGGAAGCAGCGGGCGGCAACATCATCGAGCACACGTCATGGCAGCGCGTGTCCAGACACGCGAGCGCCGCGGGCGAAGACTGCTGATGGGACACGTCCGCGTAGCAGCGGTCTCCCGTGCCAGGGCAGCCACTGCGCGCGGCGCACTCGCAACACGGCGAGGCCACGGCCGCCATGAGCTGAACCTCCTGGAGCACGGAGGACAGCGCGCGGTAGCAAGCGCGCGCGCCTGGAGCGAAGCGCCCCTGGGCGTCCACCACGGGCGACACGCCGTCGAGTCCACACTGCCCGACGACGCGCGCGTAGTTGCGCTCGCAGACGGCCGTGAGGGTCGCGTCGGACTGGCCGTCCCGTGCGACACGAATGGCCTCACCACAGAGGGCGCGCGACGCATCCTTGAGCAACTGGATGTTGGCGGCGTCCTGCTGCGCGTTCGGCGCGCCGACCTTGATGTCGGCCTCGAAGACACACTCCTTGCCGGAGCGGAGCGTGTCGATGGTGCAGGACCACGCGGTGGGCGACTCATCCACCAGCGGTGGGGCCGCGAGAGCCTCGGGGGGCAGCGCCGGTGCGGACTCGCGCGGCGCTGCGCCGAGGAGAAGCAGGGACACGAGCATCGCCTTCATGGGCCGAAGAGCGTAGGCCGAGGAGCCCTCGTTCTCCAACCTACCCAGTGAGGACTGTTCCCCGCAGGTCACCC
Source organism: Myxococcaceae bacterium JPH2 (assembly GCA_016458225.1). NCBI lineage: Bacteria > Pseudomonadati > Myxococcota > Myxococcia > Myxococcales > Myxococcaceae > Myxococcaceae bacterium JPH2. Next base: position 94,078 of record JAEMGR010000038.1, read on the forward strand.
CTCTGTACGGTTCGACGTGAGAGGTCCCCTCCCTTTGTCGAGTCTCCCCCGGTGCATCCCACTGCCGGGCGGGACTCCATCAAAAGGTGAGCCGTCACGGCCCACGACGCAACCGCACGGGGCCATCCCATGAGGGCCGGATGCCTCGGGAACATCCGACGGAGCATGCGGTACCCGCGCCCCAGCCCCTCTCGCGAAAGTCCCGGGCCCGGGGAAGAAACATGCTCTGCTGCGGACCCACGAGCCTGGCGAGGGAGCCGCGACGATGACCGAAGACACCGCCTGGAGGCCCTTCGAGGATGGGAGCACGCTGGGCGGCCCTGGCTCGCAGGGCGGCGACATCACGCGAGACGAAGAGGTACCCGGTCGCTTGCGCCTCACGTACGAGTCGGATGCCTCGCGCGACTTCCATGCGGTGTCGTGTCTGGTGACGGGCTGGCTCCTCCACCATCGCTTCTTCGACAGCGAAGAGAAGGCCCTCGCGGCGTTCGAGGAGATGAAGCCCGCGCTGGTGGAACTCCAGTCCCAATTGCATCCAGGAGGACCTCGCACGTCCGCCGAAGGGCGCGCGGCCGGGCCCCTGCTGGCGCGCTTCCAGGTGCGGTTCTCCTGACGGTGGGCTTCAGCGCGGGGGCTCGCGCAACAGCTCGCTCAACTTCTCCAGGGCGAGCCGCGCGCGCGTCTTCACCGTGCCGAGCGGATCCCCCGTGCGCTCGGAGATCTCTCGCTGGGTCAGACCCTCGAAGTAGGCCAGCTCCACCACGTGGCGCTGCTCCCACGGCAGTTGCCGCAGCGCCGCGAGCACACGGGTGCGCTCCTCGCCCGCCAAGGCGGCCTCGTCCGGACTGATCGGCGTCGCGCTCACTGGCGGCGGACTGTGCGTCACGCCGTCCAGCGTCCTCGCCACCGTGCCCAGGGCGCGCAGGCGATCGATGGCGCGCGTGCGCGCGATGGTCGCGACCCACGTCTCCATGCCACCGCGCGCGGGGTCGAACTCACGCGCGCGCCGCCACACCTCGAGGAAGGTCTCCTGGAGCAGCTCCTCCGCATCGGCTCGCGCGGGCAAGAGGCGCAGACAGAGCGCGAACGCTCGGCCCGCGCAGCGCGCATAGACGTTCCGCATGGCCTGGCTGTCCCCGAGCGCGACCTGCTGAAGCAGGGCCCGGTCATCCGCCGGGTCGCTCGCTCGGGCTGCGGAGGGTTCGGTGGGCGCCATGTGCGTTGCCGGATACCGCATCCTGCCAGGAGGATCCCAGCGTCAAGTACGGGCGGGCAATCCAGCGTGCCCCACGGGCTGGGCGCCCGCGGGCCTCGTTCCTAACGTTGACGAGCCAACGCGACCCGCGCGCGTGGCATCGTGCATCAACGGCCTCGTCAGTATGCCTCGGCGGCGCCATCGCCACGCGGACCTATAAGGGCCTCCTGCCGCCATGACCGACCGAATCGGAAGCGTGTTCATCGAGGGCGTGCAACCGGAGCTGGACGCGGGGCGCCATCCCATCAAGCGCATCGTGGGTGAGCCCCTCGTCGTTCGCGCCGACATCTTCAAGGAAGGACACGACGTCCTCGCCGCCGTCGTCCGCTGGCGGCAGCAAACTCCCACCACGCAGCGCACCGACTGGGCGGAGGTCCCCATGCGCGCGCTCGGCAACGACGCCTGGGAAGCCAGCGTGCCGCTCACGAACAACGGCCGCTACGAGTACACGATTGAAGCGTGGCCGGACCTCTTCCGGACCTGGACCTCCGAGCTGAAGCGCAAGGTGGACGCGGGCCGCGACGTGCGCAGCGAGCTGCTGGAGGGAGCCGCGCTGCTGGAGGGAGCCGCGACACGCGCTCGCGCGAAGTTGGCGGAAGACGACGCGCGCGTGCTCGCGGACGCGGGGGCGCGACTGCGTCAGCCCGCCTCGCCGGACCTGCTCGCCGTGGCGCTCGCGCCGGAGTTGGTGGACCTGGCCTCGCGCCATGCGGACCGGAGCCTCGCGCGGAGGTACGAGCCCGTGCTCGAGGTGTTCGCGGACCGGGAGAAGGCGCGCTTCAGCGCGTGGTACGAGTTCTTCCCGCGTTCAGCGCTGCGCGACGGCGCGACGCACGCGACGCTGCTCGATGCGCGCGAGTGGCTGCCCTACGTCCAGCGCCTGGGCTTCGACGTCGTCTATCTGCCACCCATCCATCCCATCGGCGTCACCGCGCGCAAGGGCAAGAACAACAGCCTCCAGGCGCAGCCCGACGACGTGGGCAGCCCCTGGGCCATTGGCGCGCACGAGGGCGGCCACATGGCGGTGCATCCGCGCCTGGGCACGATGGAGGACTTCCGCTCGCTGGTGGAGGCGGCCGCGCATCACGGCATCGAGGTGGCCTTGGATCTCGCGTTCCAGTGCTCGCCGGATCACCCCTACGTCCGCGAGCACCCCGAGTGGTTCCAGCATCGCCCCGATGGGACCATCAAGACGGCGGAGAACCCGCCCAAGCGCTACGAGGACATCGTCAACTTCGACTGGATGGGGCCGCACCGCGAGGCGCTCTGGCACGAGCTGCGCGCCGTGGTGCTGCACTGGGTGCGGCAGGGCGTGCGCATCTTCCGCGTGGACAATCCGCACACCAAGCCCATCCAGTTCTGGGCGTGGCTCATCCGCGAGGTGCAGGACGCGCACCCGGACGTGCTGTTCCTCTCGGAGGCCTTCACGCGGCCCAAGGTGATGAAGGCGCTCGCGAAGGTGGGCTTCACGCAGTCGTACACGTACTTCACGTGGCGCAACTTCAAGGACGAGCTGACAGCCTACCTGGAGGAGATCACCCGGCCGCCCGTGTCGGACTACTTCCGGGGCAACCTCTGGCCCAACACGCCCGACATCCTGCCGGAGCTGCTCCAGGACGCGGGCCCCGGGGCCTTCCGGCTCCGCGCCGCGCTGGCCGCGACGCTCTCGTCTTCCTGGGGCATCTACTGCGGCTTCGAGCTGTGCGAAGGCCGCCACCTCCCCGGCAAGGAGGAGTACCTCGACTCGGAGAAGTACCAGCTCGTGGCGTGGGACCTGGAGCGGCCCGGCAACATCCAGGATTGGATTGCGCGGTTGAACACCGCGCGCGCCCGTCACGCGGCCCTGCACCAGTATGGCTCGCTCACGTTCTTCACCGCGGACAACGAGCGCGTGCTGTTCTACGGCAAGCGCTCCCCCGACGGCGCCAGCACGGTGCTGGTGGCGGTGAGCCTGGATCCGTATGCGTCCCAGGACGCGGTGCTCCAGGTGCCCTGGGAGTGGCTGGGCGCGCGCCCGGACGAGACCCTTCCGGTGCGCGAGCTGATGTCGGGCTCGCACGCGCTCTGGAATGGCCCCCGGGCACGCGTGCACCTGACGCCGGAGCAGCCCGCCGCCTTGTGGGTCGTGACCCGCTTCCGTCGCACCGAGCACGGCTTCGACTACTACGCGTGAGCGCAGCGAGAGACGCATGGACCTGGATCCCCTCTGGTACAAGAAGGCCCTCATCTACGAGCTGCACATCCGCGCGTTCTATGACTCGAACGGCGACGGACACGGGGACATCCCCGGGCTCATCGAGAAGCTGCCGTACCTGAGGGACCTGGGCGTGGACTGCCTCTGGCTCCTGCCCCACTACCCCTCCCCGCTGCGCGATGACGGCTACGACATCGCGGACTACTACGGCGTCCACCCGGACTACGGCACGCTGGCGGACTTCCAGCGGCTGGTGGACGAGGCGCACAAGCTGGGCCTGCGCATCATCACCGAGCTGGTGGTGAACCACACGAGCGACCAGCACCCCTGGTTCCAAGAAGCCCGGCGCGATCCCAAGAGCGCCAAGCGGGACTGGTACGTCTGGAGCGACACGGACGACCGCTATAAGGGCGCGCGCATCATCTTCGTGGACACGGAGCGCTCGAACTGGACGTGGGACCCCGTGGCCAAGCAGTACTTTTGGCACCGCTTCTTCAGCCACCAGCCGGACCTCAACTACGACAACCCCGCGGTGCAGGAAGCCATGCTGGACGTGATGCGCTTCTGGCTCAACATGGGCGTGGACGGATTCCGCTGCGACGCCGTGCCCTACCTCTTCGAGCGCGAGGGCACCAACTGCGAGAACCTCCCGGAGACGCACGCCTTCCTCAAGCGCCTGCGCAAGACGATCGACTCGGAGTACCAGGGGAAGATGTTGCTGGCCGAGGCCAACCAGTGGCCCGCCGACGTGCGCGTCTACTTCGGGGACGGCGACGAGTTCCACATGGGCTTCCACTTCCCGGTGATGCCGCGCCTCTTCATGGGCATTCGCAAGGAGGACCGCGGCCCCATCGTGGAGATCATGCAGCAGACGCCAGACATCCCGGACAACTCGCAGTGGGCCATCTTCCTGCGCAACCACGATGAGCTGACGCTGGAGATGGTGACGGACGAGGACCGCGACTACATGTATCGCGAGTACGCCACGGATCCGCGCATGCGCATCAACCTGGGCATCCGCCGGCGACTCGCGCCGCTCATGGACAACGGGCGTCGGCGCATCGAGCTGATGCACAGCCTGCTGTTCACCCTGCCCGGCACGCCGGTCCTCTACTACGGCGACGAAATCGGCATGGGCGACAACATCTACCTGGGCGACCGCAACGGCGTACGCACGCCCATGCAGTGGACGAGCGATCGCAACGCGGGCTTCAGCCGGGCGGACACCGCGCGCCTGTATGCGCCCATCATCTCGGATCCCGTCTACGGCTATCAGGCGCTCAACGTGGAGGCGCAGGAGCGCCACAAGTCCAGCCTGCTGCACTGGGTGAAGCGCATGGTGCGCATCCGCCAGAAATACCCCGTCTTCGCGCAGGGGCGCCTGAGGTTCATGCCGGTGGAGAACCGCAAGGTGATGGCCTTCGTGCGCGAGGACGCGGGGCAGACGGTGCTGGTGGTGTGCAACCTGTCGCGCTTCGCCCAGCCCGCGGTGCTGGACCTGCGCGACTTCGAGGGGCTCGTGCCGGTGGAGTTGATTGGAGAGACGCCGTTCCCTCGCATCAGCGAGCTGCCGTACCAGATGTCGATGGGCCCCTACATGTTCCTGTGGTTCCGCCTGGACAAGCCGGAGCCAGGGAGGACTCTCGCGTGACTTCCTTGGACCTGACGAAGCTGCCGGACTTCCTCAAGAGCCAGCGATGGTTCGCGGGCAAGGCGTGGCCCATCAAGAGCGTCAACGTCGTGGACCACGTGCCGCTGGACCTGGGCGCCTGCACCTTCACCCTCGCGGTGGTGGAGGTGGTGTACGAGCTGGGTCATCCAGAGCGCTACCTGCTGCTGGCGAGGCCCGCCGCCGACGGAATTCAAAGCGCGCTGGACATCGACGACTGCGTGCGGGCGCTGTTCCAGGTCCTCCGCGACGGGCGCACCATGCCCGCCGGCACGGGCCGAGTCGTGGGCGAGTGGATCGGCCCGGCGGACGCGGAGTTCCCTTCTCCCGTGCCGGTGCGACGCCTGAACGTCGAGCAGAGCAACACCTCGGTGGTGCTGGCCGAGCAGGTCATCTTGAAGATCATCCGCAAGCTCGAGGCGGGGGTGAACCCCGAGTACGAGGTGGGCCGCTTCCTCGCGACGAAGACCTCGTTTCGCGCCACCCCCCGCATGCTGGGAGCGCTCACGCTGGAGGGCGCCGCGGGCGCCACGCTCGCGCTGGCCCATCGCTTCGTGCCAGACGCGGTGGATGGCTGGCGGTACACGTTGGATCGGCTGCGCCAGGAGCGGGCCCTGAGCGAGCGCTTCCTCGAGGAGATGCGCGAGATGGGCCGATGCGTGGGCGAGCTGCACCAGGCCTTCGCCTCGGCACCTCCCGACGACGCCGCGTTCGCGCCGGAGCCCGTGCTGCAGGAGGATCTCCAACGCTGGAGCGCATCCATCGTGGGCGAGCTGGGGGTGACGCTCGCGGATGCGGGCCGACTGCATCCGGACCTGGAGGGGCGACGCGATCGGCTCATCGAGCACGCGCGTCAGCTCGCGCTCATTCCTCCCTCGGGACAGAAGACGCGCACGCATGGCGATCTCCACTTGGGCCAGGTGCTGCGCTCGCGTGGCGAGTGGCTCCTGTTCGACTTCGAGGGAGAGCCTTCGCGCTCGTTCACCGCCCGGCGCGAGAAATACAATCCGCTGCGCGACGTGGCGGGCATGTTGCGCTCGTTCGACTACGCGGAGGCCACGGTGTCACTGGAGGGAGGCGCGCCGAAGTCTCGCGTAGAGCCCACCCGCGCGGCGTTCCTGGAAGGTTACCGTCGTGCCACCGCAGGCGCGGCCTTCCTGCCCACGTCGGAGACGTCCTTCCACGTGATGCTGAGCGCGTTCGAGCTGGAGAAGCTCCTGTACGAAGTGCGCTATGAACTCCAGAACCGCCCGGACTGGGTGCGCATCCCCGTCCAGGCCCTCTTGCGCATGGAGAACACCCAGTGAAGAACCCGGCCGAGGCGGCGCAGGTCGACACGGAGCTGAACCGCGTGGTGGAGCTGCGCCACCCCGAGCCCCACGCCGTGCTGGGCCTCCACGCGGATGGCTCGGGTGCGATCATCCGCGCCTTCCGTCCCGAGGCCGTCGCGGTCCAGGTCATCCTTCCCGAGTCCGGCGAGCGCATCGCGATGACCCATCGTCGAGGGGGCATCTTCGAAGCGCGCCTCGCCTCGCGCACCGAGCCCGTCAACTACCTCCTGGAGGTGGAGTACCCGGGCAAGAAGGTCTTCACGCTGCGCGACCCGTACAGCTTCCTGCCCACGCTCGGGGAGATGGACCTCTACTTCGCGGGCGAAGGACGCCACGAGCGGCTCTGGGAGCGGATGGGGGCGCATCCGCTGCACCACCATGGCGTGAGCGGCGTGTCCTTCGCGGTGTGGGCACCCACCGCGGCTGGCGTCTCCGTGGTGGGTGACTTCAACGGTTGGGACGGGCGACTGCACGCCATGCGTCGCATGGGGGCCTCCGGCATCTGGGAGCTGTTCGTCCCCGAAGTCGGCGAGGGCGCGCGCTACAAGTTCGAGGTCCGCCCAGGGCACGGAGGACCTCGCCTGTTGAAGGCGGATCCGTTCGCCTTCCGCACCGAGAATCCGCCAGCCACGGCCTCCGTGGTCCACGACCTCGCGCGCTACCGCTGGTCCGACACAAGCTGGATGGACGCGCGCGCCCAACGCACGGACGTCCATCACCAACCGTGGAGCATCTACGAGGTGCACCTGGAGAGCTGGCGCCGGGTGGTGGAGGACGGCGACCGCCCCATGACGTACCGGGAGCTGGCCCCCGCGCTCTCCGAGTACACCCGGGCCATGGGCTTCACCCACGTGGAGCTGCTGCCCGTGGCCGAGCATCCCTACGGCGGCTCCTGGGGCTATCAAGTGGGCGGCTACTACTCGCCCACCGCGCGCTTCGGCCACCCCGATGACTTCCGCTTCCTGGTGGATCATCTGCATCAGGCTGGCGTCGGCGTCATCGTGGACTGGGTGCCCGGCCACTTCCCTCGCGATGCCCATGCGCTCGGCGAGTTCGACGGCACGGCGCTCTATGAGCACGCGGATCCGCGCAAGGGCGCGCAGCCGGACTGGGGCACGCTCGTCTTCAACTTCGGGCGAAACGAGGTCCGCAACTTCCTCATCGCCAACGCGCTCTTCTGGCTGGAGGAGTACCACGTCGATGGGCTGCGCGTGGATGCGGTCGCCTCCATGCTGTACCTCGACTACAGCCGCAAGCAGGGCGAGTGGATCCCCAACCGCTGGGGTGGCCGCGAGAACGAAGAGGCCATCCAGTTCATGCGCGAACTCAACGACACCGTGCGCCGCAAGCACCCGGGCGCGGTGATGATCGCCGAGGAGTCCACCGCGTGGCCTCGCGTGAGCCAGCCCACCAGCGAGGGCGGCCTGGGCTTCCACTTCAAATGGAACATGGGGTGGATGCACGACACGCTGTCGTACTTCTCCAAGGACGCCATCTACCGGCAGTACCACCACAACCAGCTCACCTTCGGCCTGCTCTATGCCTTCAGCGAGCACTTCATGCTCCCGCTGAGCCATGACGAAGTCGTGCATGGCAAGGGCAGCCTCTACGGGCGCATGTCCGGCGACGCGTGGCAGAAGCGCGCCAACCTGCGCGCGCTGTTCGCGTGGATGTGGGCCCACCCGGGCAAGAAGCTCCTGTTCATGGGCGGTGAGTTCGGACAGCCCGCCGAGTGGAACCACGACCGCAGCCTGGACTGGCACCTGCTCGAGGACGCGGGACACCGCGGCATCCACGCGCTCGTGCGAGACCTCAACCGCATGTACCGCGACCTGCCCGCGCTCTACGACGCGGACAGCGAGCCCGTGGGCTTCCAGTGGCTGCAGCCCGATTCGTCCGCGGCGAACGTGTTCGCGTTCGTGCGGCGCGCTCGCCAGCCCGGCCGTCATGTCGTCTGCGTCGCCAACCTGTCCCCTGTCCCCCGCGAGGGCTACCGGGTGGGCTTCCCACTGCACGGCCGCTACGTGGAGCTGCTCAACACCGACGCGAGCGACTACGGCGGCTCGGGACTCGGCAACCAGGGACTCGTGAGCACCGAGCCCACGGGCTGGGATGGTCAGCCCGCGTCCGCGCTCCTCACCCTGCCCCCGCTCAGCGTGCTGTGGTTCACCCCAGGCTGAGCGCGACTCAACCCACACGCACGCACGCGTCCGCGAAGACCCCGCCGCATAGTGAAACACGCGGCGAGCGCACGCGCGCGGTGTCTGTCTTTCGCCCAGCTGCGCGCCCGATTCCCAGACAACCAACCCGGCACACCACGGGTCGGGGTTCACCCCTTGAGGCAGGGCAGTGTTTTCGGCATAACGTTTGGAGTCGACCCGGACTCACGCCCCCCGCGATCCGGGTCTGCCATCCCCCATGCCCAATCAGCCTTCGTCCCAAATCCTCGAAGTCGACGTGGACCGCCTCGAGCGCATTCGCGATGTGCTCGCGATGATCTCGCTCGGTGAGTTCGACCCGGCGCATCACCTCATCGCGGTGGAGAAGCACGACGCGTTCTCCTCCTTCGAGGAGACCATCAACCTGTTCGCCCGGCAGCTCCACGCCTCGGTGCGCGAGAACGAGGCCTCCATCCAGAAGCTCGACGCGGCGCGCCGGGACCTGGAGGAGAAGCTCTCCACCATCGAGCGGCAGCGGATGGCGATTCGCGACCTGTCCACGCCCATCATCGAGCTATGGGAGGACATCCTCACGCTGCCCATCGTGGGCGTGGTGGACACGCAGCGCTCGCTGGAGATGACCGAGCGGCTGCTGCACCGCATCTCGCAGGGCAAGGCCCGCTGCGCCATCATCGACATCACCGGCGTCGAGGTGGTGGACACGGCGACGGCCAACCACTTCGTGAAGATGGTGACGGCGGCGCGCCTCCTGGGCACGTACTGCGTCGTCACCGGTATCAGCCCCGTCATCGCGCAGACGCTCAGCCAGATTGGCGTGGACCTGCGCGACGTGAAGACGCTCGGCAGCCTGCGAGATGGCTTGCGCGAGTGCTTCCTGTACCTGCGCAGCCAGGCCGCGCACCGCGCCTTCGAGTCCAGCCGCCAGGGCTAGGCCCCTCCCCCTTTCGCGAACGCACGACTTCCTCCGAGACTCCTCATGCAACACGCCACCCATGCGCCCGGCATCACCGTCACGGGCTCCAGCGTCTATTCCATCGTCGAGGCCGTCCGCTCGTTCTCCGTGCTCGTCGCCACCCTGCTGGAGGTGATGAAGGTCCAGACGCGTGACGCCTCGGGCGCGCTCGCCATCGATCCGAACGCCTGGTACCCCATCGAGGACTACCTCCAGGCGTACCGGAAGATCGACAGCCTCCTGGGCGGTCGCGGCCTGGAGAAGGTGGGCACGATGGTGCCCAAGAACGCGGTGCTCCCGCCTGACATCAACAGCATCCAGAAGGCGCTGCACTCGCTGGACATCGCCTTCCACATGAACCACCGCCGCGACGGCAAGGACATGTTCGATCCGGCCACGGGCACCATGCTCGAGGGCATTGGCCACTACGCGTGCCATCCGGTGGCGGGGAAGAACGAGATCCACATCGTCTGCGAGAACCCCTACCCGTGCCGCTTCGACCTCGGGCTCGTCCGGGGCATGTCGCAGCGCTTCGAGCCGAACGCCTCGGTCGAGCACCACGCCACGAATGGCTGCCGCAACAAGGGCGGCACGGCGTGCACCTACGTCGTCACGTGGTGAACCCAGCTCGCTGAATGGGCCGCAAGGCCGCGCGAGGATTCGCATAGCCTGCGCGCATGCGAATCCTCGTGTTGCACTCCGCCTATGGACTCCGCCCGGCGATACAGGAGGCGGTCCAGAGGCTGGAGGCGGCGGGCCACTCCGCGACCGCACCGGACCTCTACGCGGGCGCGACCGCCAACACGCTCGACCACGCGCTCGCGCTCCGCGACGCCATCGGACGCCAGGAGCTTCTCTCCCGCGCGATGGCGGCCACCGAGGCCTTCCAGCCGGACGCCATCCTGGGCTTCAGCCTGGGGGCCTCGATGGCCCAACGCATCGCGGTGCGGCGCGGCTCCCCGCTCCGCCTCGTCCTCTTCCATGGCGCGGCGGAGAACGCCGAGCGCTTGCATCCCGGCCTGCGCATGACGCTGCACGCGGCCCAGGGCGATGCGTTCGTCCCTGACGACGAGCTGGCCGTGTGGAAGGACTCCTTCGTGCGCGCGGGCGCCCAGGTGGCGGTGCATCGCTACGAGGACGGCGGCCATCTGTTCACGGATCCGGGCCTCCCCGACTTCCACCCCGCCACCGCCGCGCGCGCCTGGGACAACACCCTCCGGTGGCTCGCGAAGGAGGGCTGAGAACTTGTCTCACCTATCTGTTTTCGCCGTGGTTGCTTGAGTTTCACGCATCGTGGTGGCAGACGGCGATCCACACCGGGCGGGGGCTCACGGCAGAAACGGGGGCCGCTGCCCACTCGACACGAGGTGGGGACGATGCGTCGCAACGGGAAGAAGGCAGCAGTGCTGTGGATGCTCTCGGTGGGGTGGCTGAGCGCGTGTGGAGGCGCACCCGAGGCAGCAGCGCCCGAAGCGGTGGCGGTGAGCAGCCAGGCCCTGGTGTCACCACCGGCCACGCCCGTGAGCGGCAACATCGGCGACAGCTTCCCGTACGCCCCGGCGCTGACGGTGGGCGGCGCCACGCAGGCGCAGTGTGGCTCCACTCCGGGCTACGCCGGATACACGCTCCAGGCTCAGGCCGGCAGTCAGCTCAAGCTGGAGCTCACCCACCTGGGCAGCTCCATGGGGCTCGACACCGGGCTGTATGTCTATGGGCCCAAGGATGCCTCGGGCAAATATGGCTCCGTGGTGCAGTACCAGGATGACGACTCGGGCTACGGCGACCTCAGCAAGATTGGCTTCGCCACGTTCACGCAAGGCGGCGAGTACCTGGTGGTGGTGGGCTGGGGCAACGCCGCGGGCAAGCAGTACCGGCTCCAGGTGGACTGCGTGGGAGGCTCGTGCCTGAGCGCTCCGCCTGCCGCGCCCTCCGGCTACACGTTGACGCTGGCGGAGCAGCCCGTCACCGCGACGCTCCAGTCCATGCTCGCGGCGGAGAACACGGTGCGCGAGGACCAGTTCTCGTACCTGCGGCGGCTCGACTTCCTGTGGCCGTACGCCGGTGAGGCGGCGCTCGATCGCGCGGCGGAGTCCGTCATTGCCCAGTCGCTGTACACGGGCTACCGGAACTATCAGTCCACCGTGCCGCCCGTGGTGCTGACGTATCCGGCGCTGCTGACCACGATGTACACCGCGTACCAGCCGCTGCACGCGGCCATCCTGGCCGCCTACTGGAACGGCACCGAGTCCGTCCAGGTGAAGTCATACTTCCGCGCGTTCTCCACGGGGCCCAACGGCGACTCCTGGGGACAGCTCAACTTCATCCTCTTCCCGCAGTCGAAGAAGATCATCGTCTTCGAGCAGACGGGCCACGAGATCTAACCGGCATGACCGTCGACGCGCCCACCCCTTCGGAGATTCGCACCGGGCTCATCGGCTTCGGGCTCTCGGGCTCGACGTTCCATGCCCCGCTGCTCGCCGCGAATCCGTTGTTCCGATTGACGGCCATCGCCACGCGCAAGGCGGACGTGGCGATGCCAGGGGTGCGCGCGATGACCGTGGAGGCGCTGCTCGCGGACCCCACCGTGTCGCTGGTGATCATCACCACGCCCAACGCCACGCATGCCTCGCTGGTGGGGGCGGCGTTGAACGCGGGCAAGCACGTGGTGGTGGAGAAGCCCTTCGCGCTGGAGACACGCGATGCGGAGCGCCTCACCGCACTCGCTCGGGAGCGCGGGCGGTGCCTGACGGTGTTCCACAACCGTCGCTGGGATGGCGACTTCCTCACCGTGCGCCAGCTCCTCACGAACGGCGCACTGGGGCGGCTCTACAGCTTCGAGAGCCACTTCGATCGCCTGCGTCCCCAGGTCAAGGCGCGCTGGAAGGAAGAGGACATCCCGGGCGCGGGCACGCTGTGGGATCTCGGTTCGCACCTCATCGATCAAGCCGTGCAGCTCTTCGGACTCCCGGACACTGTCCTCGCGGATCTGGGGCACCAGCGGCCCGGCGCGAAGGCGGTGGACTGGGTCCACCTGGTGCTGCGCTACGGTGAGCTGCGCGTCTTGCTGCACTCCGGTTCGGTGGTCCACGAGCCGTGGCCTCGCTTCGTCCTGCGCGGCGATCGCGAGGCCTACGTGAAGACCGGGCTCGATCCTCAGGAGGCCCAGCTCCACGCGGGCCTGCGGCCCGGACACGAGGGCTGGGGCAGCGAGCCCGCCGAGCGCCACGGTCGCCTGCTCGCCAGCGCACAGTCGGTGCCCACCCTCTCCGGGACCTACGAGGAGTTCTACCGTCAGCTCGCGAGCGCCATCCTCCACGGGGCTCCGGTGCCGGTGTCCCCAGACAGCGCGCAGGATGTCATCCGCGTGGTGGAGGCCGCGCTGCGCAGTGACGCGGAGGGACGGCGCGTCGCCCTGCGCTGACTCCGGGCGATTTCAATGGATTCACCCGAGAGGGCTTCCTATTCAGACCGGGCATGCTGCGCTCGCGCCTGGTGGAACACTCGAAGGAGGTCGCTCGGTTCGCACCGGTGAAGCCCGCGGTGAAGGCGGGCCTCCGCGCGGCGCTGGCCACGGTGCTGCCGGTCCTGCTCTCCACCAGCCTGAACCTCCCCGGTGGCCTGTGGATGAGCGTGGGCGGCTTCAACACCTCGTTCTCGGACAAGGGGGGCTCCTACGGCACGCGCGCGCGGAGCATGGCCATCGCGGCCGTGGCGGGAGCCATGTCGGTGCTCGTGGGGAGCCTCGCGGGTCACCATCCCGCCGTCGCCATCCCCGTCACGCTGCTCTGGGTGTCTTTGTGCAGCTTCGCGGGCGTCCATGGCGCGGCGGCGAACCTCGCGGGCAACACGGCGGCCAGCACCTTCGTCATCTCGCTGGCGCTGCCCGCGGCGAGCGTGGGCGCCGCGTTCGAGGAGAGCCTCTTCCTGCTCGCGGGCGCGCTGTGGGCGATGGTGCTCTCGCTCGTCTTGTGGCCCATCCGTCCGTACCGTCCCGCGCGGCTCGCAATCGCGCGGTGCTTCCGGCTGGTGGCGGACTACGCGGCGGAGCTGGAGCGACTCGCTCCCGGCACGGATGAGTCCGCGTGGCAGGCACTCATCCAGGCCCAGCACGGCCGCATCCGCGAGGCCCTCGAGGACGCGCGCATCACCCTGGTCGCCACCCGTCGCGGACGGGGCGAGCGGGGACGCGGTGAGAAGCTGCTCGTCCTGCTCCAGTCCGCGGACATGATGTTCATGTCCCTCATCGCCCTGGGAGACGACCTGGAGAGCCTGCGGATCCGCCGAGCGGGCCCTCCGGAAACCTCCTTCGCGGCGTCGTTGAGCGCGCTGTCGCGCACGCTCCAGGAGATCGCCTACCTCGTGGAGACGGAGGGGCGCGTGCGACAGCTCCCCACGCTCGACTGGCCGACACCTCACCTCGCGCCCGACGTCACTTCATCGCAGGACACCGTGCGGCGCGCGCTGAGCGAGCACCTGGTGGGGGTCCTGGCCCAGCTCCGCGAGTACGCGGGGACCGCCATCGACACGGCGGCGAGCCTCCCGGACAGCCGTCCCCTGCCCCGCGAACGCGCCCTGTCCGCCAGCCCGCTCGTAGAACCGGAGCTGTCGCTGTGGGCGCCAGTGAAGGAGAACCTCACGCTCGACTCGGTGGTGCTGCGGCACGCGCTGCGGGTTGGGCTGACGACGGCGGTGGCCGTGGGCATCACCACGCTGCTGCGCCCGAGCCACGGCTACTGGGTCACCATCACCGTGCTCACCATCCTGCTGCCCTACACCGGGCCCACGTTCCTCAAGGCACTCCAGCGCGTCCTGGGCACCGTGGTGGGCGGCATCCTCGCCATCGGCATCGCCTCGTGGCTGCATGATCCACTCGCGCTCATGGCCCTGGTGTTCGTCACGGCCACGGTCTGCGTCAGCGTCATCTCGCTCAACTACGGGCTCTACACCGTCTTCGTCACGCTCACCTTCGTCCTGCTCGCCGAGGTGGGAACGGGGGACTGGGGCCTCGCCGAGGTGCGCATCGACAACACGCTCATCGGCGGTGCCCTGGCGCTCGCGGGGAGCTGGTTGCTGTGGGAGCGCTCCGAGCGCGAGCACTTCCCCAGGCAGATCGCCGCGGCCCTGCGCGCGAACGCGGCGCTGCTCCATCAGGTCCTGCCTGGACACCTGGGGGAGATCCGCGCGCCCAGTCCCGTCGCGGGCGAAGCCCGTCGAGCGCTCGGACTGGCGGCCCTCAACGCGGAGGCCTCGTTCCAGCGACTCCTCTCCGAGCCGCGTCGGCGCATGGAGTCACTCGAGCCGCTGATGACCCTCCTCGCGTTCACGCGCCGGTTCGCCGCGGCGGTCATCACCCTGGCCTCCACCCGGCACCCACGCCCCAGCGAGCCGGCGCTCCGAGCCGTGGAGCGCTTCACGCGCGCCGCTGAGCAGTCATTGGAAGATCTCGCGGAGGCGCTGTCGCAGCGGCGCGCACCGGTCCCCCTCCCGCCCTTCGCGGAGCTGCTCGGCTGGAACGTGCCACACGCTTCGCCCGACGCGAGGACCCTGGCGCAGGAGTCCCCGCTGCTTCAGGCCCAGCTCGAGCGCATCTCGCGACAGCTCACCATCCTCCACGGCGCGGCCCTGCGGCGACAGGACGCGACGCGAGGCTGAGCGTCACTTCAAGCAGACCAGGGGCACAGCGGGAGGGTTCTCCAGCAGCGAGCGCCAGTGCTCATGACCGAAGAGCGCCTCGCCTTCGGGGGAGACCGACATCGGAGGCCAGGCAATCTCCCGGAAGCCCGCGGCGCGCAGTTCCTGTTCGAGCGTGGCGCGGCGCCAGCGACACGGCCTCACGTCAATGGGCTTGCCCTGGATATGAGACACGAGCCGAAGCGGCGCACCGTCAGGAAGCTCGGTGAGCGCGGCATGTTCGGAGTGCGCTGGCAGGATTTGCATGCCGTGCGCCGCGAAGAAGTCCTTGCGTGAGAACTCACCGACAGGATTCACGGTGACCGCCACCAGCCGACCGCCTGGCCGCACGGCCTCCGCCATTCCGCGACACATGGCCCGGAGGGCCTCGCGCGTCTCGGCATACGGGAGCACGTAGACCGCCGTGACGATATCGAAGCGGCCCAGGCGCCCCGCGTTGGCCGCATCCTCGAGGAAATACTCGATGCCCAGAGGCACCTCGGCCTCTCGCATCCGCGCGTACGCGAGCATGTTGGCCGCGATGTCGAACCCGACGACGCGCGACGCGCCCCGCTCGCGCAAGCGTCGGGTGTAGAGCCCCGCGCCACATCCTGCGTCCAGGACCGATGCGCCTCGCACATCTCCCAGCGCGTTGAAGAAGGACCAGGCCTCGAAATAGCGCCGATAGTGAAAGTTATCGTCGTCCTCATAGGCACGGACGAATGCGTTGAATGCAGGCTCCATCGGCACCTTCCTTGAACCGCTCATGATAACAGACAAGCACCCAGGCCCTGGATCGCCGCCTCTGTCCACGAGCAAGCCTGCGTCAACGCGGTGCGTCCTGAAGCGTTCCCCTTTCGCCGCGGCGAGCGCGCCACCACCGTGACAAGCGACCATGTCTACGAACGCGCCGACCGCCCTTTCCGACCGCTCGAAGTGGCTCCTCCTGGCGGGGCTCGTGGCCCTTCCGCTCTACGTTCTGCCCGTTGGGTTCCGAGGACTGCGCGCCATGCGGCCTCTGCTCCTGCGGGATGCGCTCGCGGGAGCCATCGCGGTGGGCGCGTTGTCCCTGTCTCAGATGGCGCTCTGCCGAGCCCTGAGTGCGAAGAGTGCGAAGAAACCTCGGGCCATGCCGCGCTTCCAGCCGTTCTGCTCGGAAGAGTTCGCCGCGTCCGCTGCGTCTGGGTACTGAGTTCGCCCGCGGCGCGCGACACTCGTCTGTCTTTGTCAATCACAATCACAGACATCAATATTTGATATGCATTTAAGCGACGACTCTCGTGACTCAGGGCCGTTCGAGGCCAGCGCTTCCGCGTGACTGCCTAAAAGAACGTTCAGGTAGGCACGACATCGAGATCAGTCCCTGGAAATGCCTGATGATGCGTTCAGGTGGGCACTGCACAGCCGCCTCGCCGAGGTACTGCTGTCTTGTTCATGTAGGCATGGTCGTCCGATGGCGCCAGGGACTGCCTGATGATTCGTTCATGTAGGCATGGCGCCTGAATCAGACTGACCGAGACGGCCTGCTGATTCGTTCGGGGAGGCAGGCGGAAACGAAAACGGCCCCCACGAGGTGTGCTCGTGGAGGCCGTTGATTCTTCCTCACGTCAGTCCAGCAGGAACCCCACCCTCGAGGCGGGCTCCACCGGAGGTCACTCTCCGCGAGACAGCCGCGCGATGTACTCCTCGGGCAACCCCGCGCTGCGGGCCCCTCGGACCAACGCCTCGATGAACCGAGGGCTCACCTGTCCATCCTGGGCCGCGCGCCGCGGATTGGTGACGAAGGCCGTGGCCTCCACCTCGCGGCCGTTGACCCGAACGCGCACCGAGCGCTCGATGCACATGCCGGTGACGAAGCCCTCCTTGTGCTGAACGATGGGCCAGTCCTTCCCGGCGATCTCGAACAGGCGCCCGTACACCCGCTGCCCCGGGGCGTCCTGCAGGCCCGCCACGCGACCGCCCCACCACCGGGAGGGGAAGTCGTAGACGAGGTCGACATCCACCGCCTCGGCCACTTCCCCCGCCGGGAGGTCGAAGAAGCCGTAGCTGTGTTGATCCCGCCACTCCTCGAAGGCCGCCCGGTCGAGGATGGTCGAGTACGCGAAGTACAGCCGAGGCGCCGCGCTCTCTGCTGCCCCGCGCGCCTTCATCACCTGATCGTAATGCGAGTCCATGAACCCTCTCCTACCTGCCCTTGCGCGCGCCGGTGTCGTCGCGGAAGGCACCGAGCACTCCCGCCACGTCCAACCGGGACGTCTTGATGAACAGTCGTAATGCGCGCTCGACGTGGTCGCCCAGGGTGGCCATGCGCTCCAGCCGCTGCAACCGCTCGTGGGGAACGTCGCCGGCCTGCTCCGCCAGACGCCGGGCCTCCGCCAGGTCCGCGCGGATGCGCGCCACGAAGCCCGCCTCGCGCTCCTCGATGACGTGCGTCACCATGCGCACCAGGTCCGTCTCGGCGCGATAGCGCCACACGGTGTCCTGCGGCACGCGGACCCGCTGGACGACGCCCCAGCGCTCCAGGTCGCGGAGCAGCATGGAGACCCCGCCTTTGGAGAGGTCCAGCTCGCGCTCGATCTCGCCGGCCGTCAGCGGCTCGCCGCGCAGGTAGAGCAGCCCCCAGACGCGGCCCTGGTTGCGCTTGAAGCCCCAGAACTCGATGACATTGCCCACCGCGTCCACCGCGATGGCTTCCCACGGCGCCAGCCGGGCATTCTCAGTTGGCGCCTCGGGGCGCTGGCTACCGGGCCCCCCCGTCCACAGGTAGCCTTTCATGCAGCGCGTCCTTTCACTTGCTCCGCGATGCCTTCCGACAGGCGGCGCGCCCAGCTCACCAGCTCCGCGCCCGCGGGCACGTTGGCGTAGCGGCCCAGCTTGTCGAGCGACGCCTCGATCTCCAGGTTCATGTGCGCCATGGAGGACTCCACCGCGCCCGTCGCCTCGATGGCGGCGCCAATCTCCCGCGTGCGCTCCGGCGTAATCACGGAGAAGGCCCACGCGTCCTTCAGCTTGCGGCGCAGGGACTCATCCTTCGCCACGGCCAGGAGGATGGGCATGGAGGGCGTGCGCGAGTGCACGTCCGCGTAGCGCGGCTTGCCCACGTCGGTGCCGAGGATGTCGCGGATGTCGTCGGCGATCTGGAACGCCACGCCCAGGTGGCGACCAAAGCCGTCGAAGCGGGCCACCGCGTCAGGCGTCATGCCCAGCGTGGCGGCGGCGTTGCCACACCAGCCGAACAGCGAGCCCGTCTTGCCCTCGGCGATGAACCGCAGGCGGGCCATCGGCAGGTCCAGGTCGCCGCGGGCCTCCACCTCGGCGATGGCGGCGCGGGTCATCTCCGCGACCACGGCCAGCGCGCTCTGCGTCAGCCGCGAATCCAACTCGGACAGGCGCTGCAGACCGGTGGAGAGGATGAGGTCGCCGCTCATCACCGCGACGATGTTGCCCCAGCGAGCGTTCACGGTGGGCCGTCCGCGCCGGAACATGCCCGCGTCCACCACGTCGTCGTGCAGGAGGCTGGCCGAGTGGATCAGCTCGGCGGCCACGGCCACGTCCACCAGCTTCTCCGCCTCCACGCCGACCGCGGCACCAAACAGCCGCACCAGCATGGGACGCGCGCGCTTGCTGCCGCTGCCGAGGCACAGGTGACGGGCCGCCTCCATCAGCGTGTCGCCCTTCACGTCTGGACCGGCATTCCCATCCACCAACATGGAGCCCAACCGCTGCTCCACATTCCCCAGAAAATCCGTCAGCTCGCGAGCCAGATCCATGTGCGCCCTCTCCTGGGTCGTTCATATAGTTCAAGACCGCTTGAACTGCACCTGAATCCCGCCGACGCACCGGGCGAGGAGCCGGGGGAATGGAGGGCGGTGGCTGGCGGGTGGGCAAGCGTGCGTCGAGGGTTCACCGGACGTCCGGTTGAGCCACGTCCGCGGGCCATGCGACAGACGGGGGGACTCGCTGCACCTCGCTTGAATTCGCGTTGCCTCCCACCGCGTTCCGCCGACATGTCGCTCGGGGACTCGGGGCTCTCGCCTCGAGCGTCCCGTTGTTCCGCCCGGGAACGTCGCTGCCGGGCTCCGGGGCCCCCCTGCTGGGCGCTCCACCTCCGGGCGAGTCGAAGGCGCGAGCGAGCCCGCGAGGCCCTCTGCGGCATTCGCTTCGCGTGTCCGTGACGGAGGGGATGTTCGCGGAGGTGTTCACCGCCTGCGCCGGCGCGACCGTGCTGACAGCCTGGGCCGTCGCGCTGAAGCTGGGCCCCTTCCTCGTGGGGGTGATGACGGCCCTGCCCTTCTTCGCGCAGTTCGTTCAGTTCCCGGCAGCGTGGCTGACGGGATGGTTCGGACACCGGCGCGTGGCGCTCACGGCGGTGTGCCTGTCTCGACTGGTGATGTTCCCGCTGGCGCTCGTGCCCTGGCTCGACTGGGGGCTCGTCGCCACGCAGCGCTTGTTGCTGCTCATCGCGGGCGCCTCGGCCGTGCTCGGGGTGGTGGGCAACAATGCCTGGGTGGCGTGGATGGGCGAGTTGGTGCCACACGCCGTCCGAGGCCGATTCTTCGGGCGGCGCACCGCGCTCACCACCCTGGCGGGCACGGTCGTCTCGCTCGCGGCGGGCGTGCTCATGGATCGCCTGCGGCCCGATGCGGGCGTGGGCGCGGCCCTGCCCCTGCTCGCCCTGGTGGGGTGTGTCATGGGCATCGTCACCACGCTGCTGATGGCCATGCAACACGACCCCGCGCCACCTGGGCCACCGCCGACGCGAGCAGTGCGCGCCGCGCTGCAGCCGCTGAAGGATGTCCGCGCGCGAGGCGTGCTCGTGTACCAGGTGGCGTGGAACGCGGCGGTGGGTGTGTCCGCGCCGTTCTTCGCGCTGCACAGCCTCCAGAACCTGAAGATGACGTTCGTCCTCATGGCGCTGCACGCGGCGGCCGTCGCGGCGGTTCGCATCCTCACCGCGCCGCTGTGGGGTCAGGTGATTGATCGCGTGGGCGCGCAGCCGGTCCTGCTCGGGTGCTCCCTGGGCATCGGCGTCATCCCCGCGCTGTGGCTGCTGCCCTCGGCGGGCTGCCTGTGGCCGCTGGTGTTCGACGCGGTGCTCGCGGGCGCGCTCTGGGGCGGCCATGCGTTGGCCATCTTCGCGTTGCCGCTCACGGTTGCGCCGCGCGAGGGCCGCCCGTTCTACCTCGCGGCCTTCGCGACCGCGGGAGGGCTGGCCTACACGGCGGCGGCGGCGCTCGGGGGAGGCATCGCCGCGCGACTTCCCGCGACCTTCACGCTCGGCGGGCTGCCCTGGGTCAACCTCCACGTGCTGTTCGTGCTGTCGTCGGTGGCGCGGCTGGCGGCCGCGCTGCTCGTCACGCAGGTGGAGGAGCCAGGCGCCCGGCCCGTGCGCTCGATTGGCGCCCTGCTGTCGCGCGGGCTGCCTCGCCCTCGCTTCGTCGCGGCGCTCGCCGAGTCGCGAGCGCGCGCGTCCCGACGCTGAATCAGATCCGGTAGTCGCTCACCACTTCGGCGACGCGCTCCGACAGCGTCTTGAGCGCCTGGGCCGAGTCGCTGGTCGTGGAGATGCGCTTCACCGTGTCGCCCATCACCACGTTCAGCTCGTTGACGGCGGTGAAGATCTGCTCGATGCCGGTGGCCTGCTGGTTGACTGTCTGGGCGATCTGCCGGGCGGACACCACGCTGTCGCGCACGATGGAAGACAGCTGGGTCAGCGTGTCCCCGGACGTGCGCACCTGCGCGAGCCCCGACTCCATGCGCTGGGTCCCCGCAGCGGTGATCTCCACGGTCGCGATGATGGCCGTGCTGATGTCGGCGAGGATCTGCCGCACCTGGTTCGTCGCGCGGATGGACTGGTCCGCCAGCCCGCGAATCTCGCGCGCCACCACCGCGAAGCCCTTGCCGTGCTCACCCGAGCGCGCCGCCTCGATGGCCGCGTTGACGGCCAACAGGTGGGACTGATCCGCCAGGTCCTTCACCGTCTCGGTGATGCCGCTGATCTGCTCGGTGCGCTCGCCCAGCGCCATGATGCGCTCGGCGATCTGCTCCACCTGCGTGCGCAGGTTCACCAGCCCATCGATGCTCGCGCTGATGGCGGACTCGCCCGTGCGTCCGAGGGCCTCCGCGCGCTCGGCCACCTCGATGACCGCCTCCGCTGAACGCGAGGCCATGCTGGACGTCTGCCGAATCTCCTGCGCCGTGACCTGGGTCTCCTGGAGCGCGGCGGCGTGACGGGCCACCATCTCGTTCTGCTTGCCCGCGGAGTCCGTCAGGTGGCTCACCGAGCTGCGCAGCGCCTCCGACGAGGACTGGAGCTGCTGGAGCAGGTCCTTCAGCTTGCCCACCATCATCGAGAACGCGCGCGCCAGCTGCCCCACTTCGTCCGTGGAGTGGATCTCCACCGGCACGCGCAGGTCGCCCTTCTCCGCGATGCGCCACGCCACCTCGGTGAGCTGCACGAGCGGCGCGGCGATGCGCCGCCCCGTCACCACGCCCACCACCCCGAACACGACCAGCGCGAGCACCAGCACCACGCTGACCTTCGCGGTGATGGCCTCCACCTTCGAGCGCGCCGCCGTGCGGTCAAAGCCCACGTGCACGCTGCCCGAGCCCCCCGCCACCGTGGCGCTCAGGTCGAGCAGCTCGGAGTCTCGGACGTGGAAGAGCGCGCCGTTCTCCGCCTTCGCGAGTCGCTCTCGCAGCTCGCGCATGGCGTTGGCGTGATCTCCGGACACGGCCACCAACTGGCCCGCGCCGTTGAACACCGCCACGTAGGCCACCTTGCCCGAGCGCGACACCGAGTCGATGGCGGACTGGATGGTCGCGTACTCGCGCGCGCTCAGCGACTCCACCAGCGTGGAGGCCAGCGCGGACGGCAACCCCATCCCCACCTCCCGCGCCTGGTCCTCGAACGCCGCGCTGAGGCGCGGGATGAGGTACCCGAAAGAGAGGACGGAGAAGAAGAGCGCCACCGCGAGGGGCGCGAGCGTCAACTTCTGGGACAGAGAGAGTCGCATCCGGGCGTCGGGGATCGTGGGGCTTTCCGCGGGCGTCACGGGGAGTCCTTTCCACGCGAAGACGGGGAAGCTGAGCCCCTCTGGAGAATCCAGCGAGGCCCCATATTGTGAACGCGCTCGCCAAAGCAGCGCAACGCCCCTCGTCAGGAAACCCGTGCAGTCCCTCAGTTCCCGGGTGCGCCGCGACCCGCGCGGTCCAGGAGAGACCTCAGGGGGCGGGCCGTGGAGCCGCCGCGGAGTGTTGACGCGTGGTCAGCCGCTGACGCAGCCAGCGACGCGCGGGCTCCTCCACGTAGCGGAAAACCGCCAGCGACACGGCCACGGACACGAGCGCATATGCCGTGAAGAAGCCGAGCCCGCGCGACCACCATCCCAGGTGCAGCGTCTGGTCCGCCGCGCGCAGCCAGTTGTTGAGGGGCGCGTGGAGCAGATAGAGCGCGTAGCTGGCCTCGCCCAACCTCACGACGAATGGCTGGGACAGCACGCGGCCCAGGGGCTCCGTCCCTCCCGCGAGTCCCCACAGCAGGCACGCGAAGCCGGGCAGGAGCGCCACGTCCTTGAACGCGAGCGCGGTGGGCTCCCAGCCGTGCGCCATCAGCCCCAGGCTGGCCCCCACGCCCACGGTGACGAGGGCCGCGTCCCATCCGGGAGTGGCGCTGACGCTCAATCGGCGCAGGCAGTACAGGCGGCCGAGGAACACGCCCACGAGGAAGTGCGGCAGCCGCAGCAGCGGGTGGTAGGCCCCGACCACCATCCACGCGTCATGCGAGATGATTCCGCCTGGAGCAGCCGCGACGGTCCGCTCCACCGCGAGCCACGCGACGACCAGGGCCGCCCCCGCGAGCACGCTGAGGCCCAGGGCCACGACGAGCCGACGGGGCCCGAGGCGCAGCACCGGGAGCGCCGCGAAGGGGAACACCAGATAGAAGAACGCCTCGACGGACAGCGACCAGCCAGGACAGTTCCACTGGCAGGCCGCGGCGGGAAACCACGCCTGCACCAACCCCATGACGGCGGCGCTCACACCGCCCAGGTCCAGGAGCGAGGCGCTGGAGAGCCCTCGCTCCTGCAATCCCTTGCTCACGAACACGGGCGCCGCGAGGAGCAAGCCCAGCAGATAGACGGGATAGACGCGCGCGAACCGGGCGGCCCAGAAGGCTCGCGCCGGGACGCGCGCATTCGGCTCCGCCCCCAGATAGCTGTAGGCCAGGATGAAACCAGACAGCACGAAGAACAGCGTCACGCTGTTGGGCCCACTCATCAGCGTCTGGACGAGCCAGCCTGGCATCCCCTCACGAGCCAGGTAGTGGAAAACCACGACGTGCGAGGCCGCGAGGAAACGCAGACCGGTGAGCGCGGGCAACGAACGAGGAGCGAGGCTCATGGAGGCAGGCGCGGCAGCATGCACGAGCCTCCCAGGGACGGCAACGCTCGCGCGCTCAGCCGAGGCGCGTGCCGCCCGGTGACTAGCTCGCCTGCCGCTGAGGCGCGCTCTCGTCCCACCGGTTCATGATGGTGTTCGACGGAAGCGTCTCGTCCACCAGCTTCCTTGCCGCCTCCCCGCCCACCACCGGCAGCCCCTGCGGATCCAACAGGCCGATCTGCACCAGCACCGACGCCTGATCCCAGTAGATGTGCTCGTGGCAGAGCTTGTCGCCGCGGAAGTTCACGATGGCCACCAGCGGCACCTCCACGTACTTCCCCGTGGGTGCGATGCCCGGGAGCATCCAGTCCATCTCCACGTCGTGCGTGAAGCAGAACAGGACCTCATCCACCAGCCGGTCCGCGCCAAGCGTGCGCGACATGGGGATCATCTTCGTGTCCTTGGGATTCTTGTGCACGAAGTGGTTCGCGTAGAAGCGCCGCAGGTGGTTGTAGCCCACGCCGCCGGTCATCACCGGGATGCTGTTGACGTACGGGTGCGCCACCATGGTGGCCATCGTCGCGTCCGCGTCCCGCGTGCCGAACTCGAACTCGCAGTGCTTCTCCCAGAGCATCCCCAGGTCGTAGTTCGGCCCCATCACCCGGTGGAACAGCGCGATGGAGCGCGAGTGCGCCATCATCTCCGCCGGGCGGTCATAGGCCGCGGTGCCGTGGCGATGAAAGCCGTGGCGCACGTTCGGATACACATACAGCTCGACGGGCGAGTCCTTGCCCACGCGATCCTTCACGCGCGCCACCGCGGTGGGCGGCACGAAGCCATCCTTCTCCGCGAAGTGCAGCACCATGGGCGCGCTCCCAGGTCCCGCCTCCGCCAACACGTCGTCCAGCCCGATGCCGCAATAGGCCACCGCGCAGTCCACCAGGCCGCTCGCCGCGACCCGACACGCCAGCGTCCCGCCCAGCCCGAAGCCGAGCAGGCCCACCTTCTTGTCTCCCTTCTGCCCCACCACCTCGGGCAGCGCCCGCGCCGCGTTCACCGTCGCCACGATGTCCGCCACGGCGGGCTCGCCTCGCCCGACCAGATCCGGCACCAGGACGACGTAGCCCTCCTCTGCGTAGAGCTCCGCCACTTGTCTCAAATGCGCGTTGCCGTCGAAGTCCTCCACCAGCAGCAACACGAGCGCGGGACCCTTGCCACTCGCGGGTCGGGTGATCCATGCCCGAAATGCGCCTCCGTCCTCGGCCGGAACTTCCAGATAGGTGTCGTTCATTGTCTCGCGCCCTCCCCGAGCGGACATTTTCACTGCGGCTGCGTCTCAACTGGAGACATCTTGGATTGTATCACCATGCGAGGCTTTGTGCTCGATTTTGGTTGTTTGATTCCCGCGAACACTTCGCGTCTGTCTTTTGTGGATGAATCAGCTCGCACTGCAATGACTGACAATGTCTCAGGGTCTGTCCTGCCCCACGCGCGAGGGCTCACGCGTGCAGCGGGCGCGCGGATCCGCGCGAGTCCCCGGCGCCCGCACCGCGCTCCGGGGGCTGGCGGGGCAGACAGACGACGAAGGAGGTCCCATCCTTCGCACTGGACGTGACGCGCAGGGCGCCGCCGTGGGCGCGGACGATGCTCCGGGCGATGAAGAGGCCCAGCCCCAAGCCCTCGCGCGCGGCGGACGTGGAGACTTCGTCGCCGCGGCGGAACGGCTCGAACACCCGCGCCTGCAGGTGCGCGGGGATCGGCTCTCCCTCATTGTGGACTTCCACGATGGCCAGCTCCGACCCGGAGACGCGCGTCGTGAGCCGCACCGGCGAATCCGGAGGGCTGTATTTGAGGGCGTTGTCCAACAGGTTGGCGACCACTTGTCCCAACCGGTCGAGGTCCCAAATGCCCGGGAGGGAGTCACGACTGAACTCGCCTTGGATGACGCGCTGTGGGTGCACTGTGCGCAGCTCGTCCACCACCTTGCGGCACAGCTCGTTGAGGTCTCCCTCGCGAGGCGACACGGGGATGCCCGTCCCCAGGCTCGCGCGGGTGGGGATGCCCGTCCCCAGGCTCGCGCGGGTGAAGTCGAGCAGCAGGTCCACGATGTGGTGGATCCGCTCGCCGCCGCGCAGCACCCGCTCGAAGGCCTTTCGCTGCGCGTCGGGCAGCGCGGCCAGCGCGAGCTGCGACTGCGCCGTGGCCAGGATGGCGGACAAGGGCGTGCGGATGTCGTGTCCCACGATTCCCACCAACTGGTGCTCCAGCTCGGTCGCGCGCGCCTGTGCCTCGGCGGCGTGGCGGCGCTCGGCCAGCTCGACATCCTGGAGGCGGAGCTGCTCGCCGCGCAGGTACAGCTCCACGAAGACGGAGACCTTGGCCCGGAGGATGTCGGGATCCACCGGCTTGAGGAGATAGTCCACGGCGCCCTGCGCGTAGCCCTGCGTGACGTAGGTGGCCTCCCGGCTGATCGCGGTGATGAAGAGGATGGGCAGGTGGCGGGTGCGCTCCCGCGCGCGGATGAGACGGGCCGTCTCCAGTCCATCCAGACCGGGCATCTGCACGTCCATCACCACGCAGGCGTAGTCGTCGAGGAGCAGCGCCTTGAGCGCCTCGGCCCCCGACTGCACGGACACGACCTGCTGGCCGAGCGGCTCCAGCGTCGCCTCCATGGCGGTCAGGTTCGCCCGGACGTCGTCCACGACGAGGACTCGGGCGAGCCCGGCCTGGCGAGAGCCTTCGGCCTGGCGAGAGCCTTCGGCCTGGCGGGGGCTCTCGGGCGATGAGGGCGGCGGGGAGGAAGTTGGGCGCATGGAGATGGCTCGATCAGTGGCCGGCATGGCCGATGTCTCAGGGGCACGTCCCCTGCGGTCGTGCCTCTGGGTCCAACAGCGCGCGCGAAAGACACTCTTCCTGGTAACGCACCGCCCACCGTTTATTTCGAAACTCGACGGTGCGGTTGTTCGCCAGCCAACACCTCATCAGTCCCAGGGATGATGTGACTGATGGATTGAAGCCGGAAGACACGAGCACGCGGCGGTCCTCACCCGGCCTCCTTGCTCGTCCGCTACCGCGAGGGCCACACCGGGGCCGGCCACAGGTCACGACTCAACAGGGCTGCCCTCCCCGCGTGCCCGGGTTGATGCGGGGCCCATCGTCCCTACCTCTCGTCGCGCCGCGAGTCCAAGCGGCCCTGCATGGGAGATGACATGAAGCTCGGGAAGACAGTTCTGGCGTTGCTCGTCGAGGCTTGCGCGCTGCCGTTGTCGGGATGTCTGGGACCGGAGGATGCCGCCACCGTGGAGCCGCCCGACGAGGCCTGCGTGGGCGAGGAGTGTCCGTCACGCGGCAAGACCGAGACGGGCGTCCTCCTGCCCCAGGGCTTCGCGGACGAGTGCGGCTTCGTGCCGTGCCCCGTGGTCATCGCCGGCTCCGTGCTGAAGCTGGCCGCCGACTGCACGACAGACACGGGCATCGCCGTCCCCAATGGGTTCACCTTGGATGGCGCCGGCTACACGGTCACGGCGGTGGATCCTCCGAGTGATCACTTCCGGGGAGCCATCGTCCGCAACTGCGGGAAGGCGGCCTATCTGCGCAACCTGCGGATCGCCGCCGAGGGACTCTCGGACATCTGTGACGCTGGCGAGGACGCGCTCCGCGGCATCCTGCTCGACGGCGCATCGGGCTCCGTCTTCGATTCAGAGGTCTCGGGAATCAACCAGGGCGGCGGACACAGCGGCTGTCAGGAAGGCACCGCCATCGAGGTGCGCAACCACGGCCCCAACGCCCAGCTGCGTCAGGTGGATGTCCGAGGCAACATCGTGTCGACCTATCAGAAGTGCGGCATCCGGGCGGACGGCGCCGTGAAGGTGAACGTCTCCGACAACGTGCTCGCGGGCGTGGGTCCCACGCACGACATCGCGCAGATCGGCATCGAGTTCAGCGGCGGCGCCACCGGCACCATCATCGCGAACGACATCGCGGGGCACTCGTATACGGGGGCCACCGTGGCCAGCGGCATCCTGGTGGTGGGCGGTGAACTGTATGAACAGCCGCTCAGCCACAAGCTCACCATCCAGCACAACCGACTCGAGGACAACGACGTCGGCATCAACCTGGCGCAGGCCGAGGCAGAGGGAGATCCACCGTCACGTCGAACAGACATCGACGTCTCGAACAACGTCCTGCGCTCCGCCGGAGTGACGAACGGCTTCGTCTACCAGTCGGCCATCGCGGACCTCGGCACGCACAACCACATCCATCACAACCTCATCTCGGGCCCCGGCTATGACCCGGCCACCCGGCCGGGCGCCACCTTCGCGGTGGACGTGACGGCGGGCGATCCCGCGCGCGTGGACTTCGTCACCCCCGAGCAGACCGTGCCCGTGGGCGCCTGCTCGAGCGAGGTGCTCGTGCAGAGCCAGGACGCCAACCGCAACCTCGTCGTCCCCCGCGAGACGCGCTTCACCCTCAGCGCGTCGGGCGCCGCCTCCCCGGGCTTCCACTTCTACCTGGACCCGACGTGCTCCGGCCCCTCCATCTCGCACCTCGAGCTGTCCAACCCCCAGGCCGAGGCGACCTTCTACTTCCGCGCGGTGCGCCCCGGCATGGTGACGCTGAAGGTCTCGAACTCCGAGCTGCATCAATCCCAGACACAACACATCCAGTAGCCGGCGCCTCCGGGCCGGTGGACTTGTGTCTCGCCGGCCCGGCCTCAGAAGGCCAGGTTGACCTGCAGCGTGATGACGTTGGTGGTGCCCTCGTCCTTGGCCAACTGCACGTCTCCGACGAGCGCGGGATCCGGCGACTGCTGGTGGGCAATCTGATAGCGCAGCTTGAATGCCAGGTTGGGCGCGTCCACGAACCAGGCGAGCTGGGCCTCTCCGATGTACAGCAGATCGTTGGCCAGCTCGGTGCTCGGGTTCAGGAAGCTCAGGCGCACGCCCACGTCGACGACCTTCTTGTAGACGACGTAGTCCGCCTGCACCCACGCGCCGAAGCTGGTGAACCGCGGCGCGTCGTCGCCCTCCGGCTCGGTGCGCCGCAGGTAGGCCTCACCGAAGAACGTGAAGCGCTGGGCCTGCACCATCAGGTCCACGCCGCCCGTGACGAACTTGCGCGGCCCCTTGGGCACGAGTTGGAACACGCCGGACTCGATGTTGAAGTTCTCGTCGATCTGCTCGATCTTTCCGCCCGCGCCCTGCACCGTGAAGGACACGCGGAACGGCGCGCCCTCCTTCCCGGACATGATGTACGGCAGCTCGCCGTAGCCCATGGGGCCCATGGGGCTCACCGTGAGGCGGAGGTTGGAGACCCAGCGCCCGGGCATCGAGCGGATGGAGCGCAGCGGCGAGCCGCTGTAGATGCCGGCGTAGTACTCCAGCATCTCCGTCGTCCCCAGGAACGTGATGCCCTTGTCTCGGCCGGTCCAGAAGTAGTTCGCCACCGGCGCGAACTCGGGGAAGAGGATCTGCTGCGGCCCCCACGACTCGTGCCGGCTGAAGGGCGTGTAGTACTGCCCCACGCGCAAGCCCGCGGGCTTGAACGGCTGCAAGTCGACGAAAGAGTCCAGCAGGTAGGGCGCCAGCGGGGACGCCAGCTCCAGTGACGTCCAGAAGCTGATCCACGGCCGGTAGATGGTGCCGAACAGGCGGGGACGCAGGAACGGGAAGGCGGTGCGCGACTGCCCCTTCCCATCCACCCAGACAGGCTCGAGCTTGTAGGCGCTCTGCAGTCCGATGCCGAGGGAGTAGTTCCCATCCTCGGACACGATGCGGAAGCCCTTCTCCTTGGTGAAGCCTGTCTTGGGGGGCTCGTCCTTCTTCTCTTCGGACTTCTCTTCGGACTTCTCTTCGGACTTCTGCTCGGGCTTGCCCGAGCCGCCCGTGCCCTCGGCCTTGGGGGGCTGCGATGTGTCCTGGGACGCATCCCCTTCGGGCACGGCGGACAGGGGGTTCTCCACGGGAGGATCGGACTGCTGCGCGTCCGCGCGCGCCCCCAGGCCCATCAATCCCATCCATCCCGCGACCACCCAGCCCGCGCCCCGCCACCGCCGCATGCGCCCGCTCCCACGCTTTCCCGGTCAAGGACTCGAAGGATGGTGGAGCGGGCCGGAGGGGGCGGCATCACCGCCGCCAGTACGAGCGCCTGTCCGCCAACAGACGACCTGGCGAGGGTCGGACGCGGCGCGCGGGCTCGCGGCATGCGGGGCCCTGGCGGCCCGTTCGCCCCGCCCCCAAGGACGTGCTCCGCGGTGACGCCGGTCCCTACCGTGAGCCCATGGGCCACGGCTCGGGAGGTTTCCCCTGATGCGACCTGCTACCCGTCACACCGTCCTCCTCACCGTGGGGACCGTCGTCGGCCTCGCGGCGCTTGCCTTCGCGCAAGGCGGCGGAGCTCCGGCCGCGGAGCCCGAGGCGCGGCCTCATGGACTCTTCGGCTCCGTGCTGTACTTCCTGCACATCCAGCCGTTCATCCTGCTCTTCCTCGTCGTCGCGGCGGGGTACGCGCTCGGTGAGCTGAAGATCAAGGGCGTGGGGCTTGGCACCACCGCCGCCACGCTCTTGCTGGCGCTGGCCGTGAGCCTCTGGGCCTACCATGGCTATCACGTCCAATACAGCATCCCGGAATTCACCAGCACCGTCTTCTTCAACCTCTTCATCTTCGCCATCGGCATGAAGGTGGGGCCGCAGTTCATCGGCGGGCTCGAGCGCGAGGGACGTCACCTCATCGTCCTGTCGCTGCTGCTGCCCATCCTCTCCGCGGCCATCGTCCTGGCCTTCCGCTCGGTGATGCACCTGGGGCCCGGGCTGCTCTCGGGCATCCTCTCCGGCGCCAACACGGCCACGCCCGGCTTCGGCGCGGCCCAGGCGGCGCTGACCGAGCGCAGCAACGCGAACCCGCAGGCGGCCGCCAACCTCACCACGTCCTATGCGCTCATGTACTGCGTCAGCATGGTGCTCTTCACGGTGATGGTGAAGTTCATGCCGGGCTGGTTCGGCCGCGACGCCAGGGCAGACGCGAAGAAGATGGAGAAGGAGCTGGCTGGCTCGGAGCAGGCGCCCTTGCCCGGCACCGCGGACTCGTTCCTCCGTGGCTACGTCCCCATGGACGTGCGCGTCTACCGCATGGAGCGACCCGAGTTCGAGGGGCGCACCGTGGCGGACGTCTACCATGCGTTCCCGCGCGTGGCCGTCGAGCGCGTGATGCAGGACGGGCGCGTCTACAATCCGCCGCCGGACCTGGTGCTCCATCGCGGCGCGGAGCTGGCGTTGGCGGGCCCGCTGTCGCAGCTGCTCACGAGCCCCTCGAAGATTGGTCCGGAGGTGGATGACTCGAAGCTGCGAGACATCCGCTTCGAGACGGTGGAGATGGTCGCGCACCGGCCCGAGCTGGTGGGGCATACGCTGGGCGAGCTGGGCCACGAGGAGGGCGAGGGGCTCTACCTCAACGCCATCTTCCGCGCGGGCGATCAGCTCCCCATCAGCCGCGATCAGGTCATCCGCAAGGGCGACGTGCTGCGCGTCACCGGCACCAAGCGCCGCCTCAATGCCATCCAGCAGAAGGTGGGCACCCTGCTGCGGCCCAGCCTCGCCACGGACATCATCACCCTGGGCCTGGGGCTGTCGGCCGGTGCGCTGCTCGGCACCCTCTCCGTGTCCATGTTCGGCGTGAAGCTCAGCCTCGGCTCCGCGGTGGGTCTGCTCATCGTCAGCATCGCGCTGAGCACGCTGCGCACCCACAACCCCGCGCTCGGTGGCCCCTTCCCGGAGCCCGCGCGCGAGCTGCTGGAGGACCTGGGCCTCAACGTCTTCATCGCCATCCTCGGCATCAACTCGGGCGCGGGCGTGGCCAGCGCCATCGCGGGCGGCACCATCGGGCCGGTCCTCATCGTCGGGCTGGTGTCCATGCTGGTGCCCACGTTCATCTGCTGGGCCATTGGGCAGTACTGGATGAAGATGAATACGGCCGTCCTCATGGGCGCCATCGCCGGGGCCCGCTGCAACAGCGCCGGCATGCGCGCCTCGCAGGAGGCCACGGGCAGCATCGTCCCGGCCATTGGCTATCCGGTGACCTTCGCGGTCTCGAACCTGGTCCTCACGCTGATTGCCTACGTGTTCGCGTTGATGGGCTGAGCCACGGCGCTCCGCCCACGCACTTGCATTCCACTCGCACCGAGGTCGCCCACCATGACGACGCCCCTGACGCACACGCCCCTCAAGGCCCGGCTGCTCTCCGCGCTCGCCGACCCGCAGCAGACGCGCTTGGACCTGTGGAACCGCATCCGTGAGGAGGCCGTCCGCCTCGCGGCGCGACAGGCCGCGGGAGAAGACATGTCGCGGCTGCGCGGCGAGCTGCTCGCGCAGTTCAACCTGCTGCGTCCCCTGGAGCGGCTGTGGACGTTCCCGGGTCCGCGCCTGCTCGCGCGGCTGGAGGAGCGCGCGCAGCATGGCGACTTCGATCTGCTCGCCGCCGACATCCGCGAGACGGTGCGACTGCTCAGCCGCTACGAGGACCGCGCGTGCCTGCTGGGTGACAACCTCCAGACCGCGCGCCGCGAGGAGGAGCGCATCTTTGGCCCTGGGGCGCCCCACTACTTCACCGTGATGGTGGTGGACACGCTCTCGCCCGAAGCGATCGAAGAGCTGCGCCGCGAGCTGCGAGAGGCCCAGCGCGGCGAGCGCGAGTTCGTCTATCAACTCCTGCCCGTGCACAGCCTGGAGGACGCCCTCCTCGCCGCCCTCTTCAATCCCGACATCCAGGCGTGCGTCCTGCGCCATGACTTCCCCCTGGCGTCCAGCCAGCCGCTGGAAGTGCTGCGCGAGGCGATGGAGGAGATCCGCCAGGAGGTGCGTGCCGCCACCCGCCCACGCGGCTACGTGCTGGCGGAGCTGCTGCGGCGCTACATGCCGAACCTGGACCTCTATCTGCTCACCGACGAGTCGCTGGCCGAGCGCGACGCGCCCACCGAGCGACTGTTCCGCCGCGTCTTCTACCGCTACGAGTCCTCCAATGAGCTGCACGCCACGCTGGTGGATGGCGTGCGCGACCGCTACGAGACGCCCTTCTTCGACGCGCTCCGCCACTACGCGTCCCGGCCCATCGGCAACTTCCACGCCCTGCCCGTTGCTCGCGGCCACTCGGTCTTCAACTCCAAGTGGATCCGCGACATGGGCGACTTCTACGGGCCCAACATCTTCATGGCCGAGTCCAGCTCGACCAGCGGCGGCCTGGACTCCCTGCTGGAACCCACGGGCGCCATCAAGCATGCCCAGGAGAAGGCGGCCCGCGCGTTCGGCGCGCAGCGAAGCTGGTTCGTGACCAACGGCACCTCGACCTCGAACAAGATCGTCCTGCAGGCGCTCACCAAGCCGGGCGACATCGTCCTCATCGATCGCAACTGCCACAAGTCGCACCACTACGGGCTCGCGCTGGTGGGCGCCCATCCCGTCTACCTGGATGCCTATCCGCTCCAGCCCTTCGCCATCTATGGCGCGGTGCCGCTGCGCACCCTCAAGGAAAAGCTCCTGGAGCTGAAGCGCGCCGGGCGCCTGGACGCGGTGAAGATGGTGCTGCTCACCAACTGCACCTTCGACGGCGTCACCTACCATCCGCTCCATGTGATGGAGGAGGTGCTGGCGATCAAACCGGACGTCTGCTTCCTGTGGGACGAGGCCTGGTATGGCTTCGCCGGCTTCATGCCCCTGTCGCGCCTGCGCACCGCGATGTTCGCCGCCCAGGAGCTGTCACGCCGATTGTCGAGCCGCGAGTACCGCGAGGAGTACGCCGCCTGGAAGGCGCGCATGCCCGCGCTGGAGGGCAATGAGTCCGCCTGGCTGAGTCAGCGGCTCATGCCCGACCCCGACAAGGCCCGGGTGCGCGTCTACGCCACGCAGTCCACGCACAAGTCCCTCTCCGCGTTCCGGCAGGGGTCGATGATCCACGCGTGGGATCAGGACTTCGAGCGCCGCGCCGCCGAGCCCTTCGAGGAGGCGTACTTCACGCACACCAGCACGTCTCCCAACTACCAGCTCGTCGCGTCGCTGGACCTCGCGCGCCGGCAGGTGGAGCTGGAGGGCTACGGCATGGTGAAGCGCGTGTACCAGCTCGCGCTGCGCTGCCGGGAGCGTGTGCATGACGACCCACTGCTCAAGCGCTACTACCGCTTCCTGGATCCCGAGGACCTGGTGCCTGCAGCCTTCCGTCGCTCGGGGCTCGCGAGCTTCCGCGATCGCTCGGGCTCGGCCGACCACCTGCGCTCGGTGACCCAGGCCTGGGGCCATGACGAGTTCGTGCTCGACCCCACGCGCATGACGCTCTTCCTGGGTAATGCCGGCATCGGCGGCACGGAGTTCCGCACGCGCGTCCTGATGAACCGGCTGGGCATCCAGGTCAACAAGACGTCCATCAACAGCGTGCTGTTCATCGCGACCATCGGCGCCACCTGGGGCTCCCTGTCGTTCCTCATGGACGGCCTGCGCGACTACGCGGAGCACCTGGACCGCGAGCTGGCGGGCGCGAGCGCCGCGGAGCGCCGGCTGCACGAAAGCCGCGTCGGCGCGCTCACCACGGGCCTGCCGCCGCTGCCGGACTTCAGCGCCTTCCACGAGGCCTTCCGGCCGTACCCTGGCAGCCCCGAGGGAGAGATGCGGGGCGCGTTCTTCCTCGCCTACGGCGAAGAGAACCGGGAGCACATTCCGCTGGCCCAGGCCCTGGATGCGGTGGAGTCCGGACGCGAGCTGGTCTCCACCAGCCTCGTCGTCCCCTATCCCCCGGGGTTCCCCATCCTCGTCCCGGGGCAGGTCATCAGCCCGCAGATCCTCGACTTCATGCTCAAGCTGGACGTGAAGGAGGTGCACGGGTACCGCGCGGACCTGGGCCTGTCTGTCTTCACCGACCGGGCCCTGGCGGACTACGCGGGCAAGCAGGGGCGTGCGCTCGTGGCCCGAGGCCGACGGGCCGCGGAGGCCGGCGCGCCGCTCCCGCATTGACGACTTCGGGGCGCCTCCCATGCGCGGGGGCGCCCCATCCGGCGTTCACGCCGAGAAGAGGTTGAGACCGAGCACCTCGGAGAGGCGGCGCGACGCGAGCTGTCCGCGCACGCTGTTGCCGAAGCGATCCAACGGCGGACTGAAGGTGGCGATGGCCAGCTCACCTGGGACGACCGCGAGGATGCCCCCACCCACGCCGCTCTTGCCGGGCAGCCCCACCTCGTACTGCCACGTCCCGGTGTTGTCGTAGAGGCCGCTCATGGTCATCTCGGCCAGGATGCGTGGGACGTGCTCGGCGCGGACCGCGCGCTGGCGCGTCAGGGGATTGATGCCGCCCGCCGCGAGCGTGGCGCCCATCACCGCGAGGTCCCACGTCGTGATGCCCACCGAGCACTGGCGGGTGTAGACGTCGGTGGCCTCGGTGGGGTCGCTGTAGAGGGTGTGCGCACTGTCGAGCAGCCAGGCCAGCGCGCGGTTGTGCTGGTTGGTGGCCGACTCGGAGCGATACACCTCATCCATCACGTCCAGCTCGCGTCCCGCGAAGGCGCGCTGCGTACCGAGGAGCTGCGCCCAGCGATGCGCCGCCGAGTCCGCGGGAATCAGGCTGACGGTCGCGATGGCCCCCGCGTTGACGAAGGGATTGAGCGGCTTGCCGCCATGCACGACGAGCGCATGCACCGACGAGAATGACTCGCCGGTGGGGTTGTCGCCAATCTTCTGACGAACGCCATCCGCCCCCACCGCGTCGAGCGCGCAAGAGAGCGTGAAGACCTTCGAGATGGACTCGATGGCGAAGAGGGACCGCGTGTCTCCGGCCTCCGCGGCCTGCCCATCCGCGCGCATGACCACGATGCCGAAGCGCGCGGGGTCCACCTTCGCCAAGACGGGGAAGGTGCACCGCGCCGGTCAGGTTGCCGCCCACGCCCACCACCGAGTGGCTCTCGTCCCGATTCTCGGCCTGGGTGCCGATGGCGCGCACAATCCCCGCGAGCTGCGCATGGCCCCACGTCCCCTCGGCCCGCCACGCGACGACCGCGTCGGGCATCCACGCGCGCGGGGTGCCCGCATCCGTGGGGACATCCACCTCGGGCTGCTCCAGCGAGACGTGGAGGAACATGCGCCGGTGGGGATCGCTCGACAGCGTGCGGCTGTAGCGCACCACCGCGTGCCGGGAGAACACGAGCGCGTTGGGGCCCTCGAAGTCGAGGGTGCTCGGGTAGGCATCGACGTCCACGAAGGTGGAGTCGGTGAAGCCCGCGAGGACGCCGCCGAGCTGCGCGTAGAAGTAGTCGGGGTGGAAGCCGAAGGTGGGCCGAGCCTGCGCGAAGCTCGTCTTGAAGAGCATCCGCATCGGCCCCAGTTCCGTCTTGCCACGCATCTCCACCGAGACATCGGACGGGTTCGCGGTGGCGACCGTCTGCGCACCCGCCGAGTGGAACAGCGGCTGACCTCGCACGGGAATCGACGAGGTCGTGAACCACGTGGGAGTGCCGAGCAGCTTCGAGGTCACCATGAAGTGAGTGGTGACCCCGAGCCCCAACTTCAGGAACACCTTCGTGTCCGGAACCTGGAAGTAGCCCGGGAGCGAGGGATCGAACGTCGCCTGGTCCGAGCGGGGCGCGAAGTACTGCACATCGGACGGGAGCTGCTGGTCGAGGAAAGGCAGCGCGTCCAGCGCCATCTGTTCGCCCGGCGTGGGCTTCGCGGACGCCACGCCCTGGGCCCGGGCCTCGCCAACGCAGAGCCCGAGCGTCGCCAGGGCGAGCCCCATCCACCGAGGACGGCGCTGGCACCGGAGAGGTAAAGGACCCATTGCGTTCGTGACCATGGCGGCTCGGTCGCGAACGTAGAGGGCCGCCAGGTCCCCGGCACCCCGAGCGCGGAGTGCACGACGCTGTCCGACAGCCGACGCGCGTCAGCGCGGTTGGGAATGCGGCACCCCAGGGTGATGCCGCGACTTCAACAGCCACTGCACCAACGCACTGCCGCCGACCGCGACGACCACCAGCAGCAGCGACACGGGCTGCTTGCGCGCCGTGCTGGCCAGGAACGTGAGCAGGACGATGCCCATGAGCACCATCCCCGTCCCGATGACAGCCCGGGAGGCGCCCGTCTGGCGCGAGAGCTTCCAGCACGCCACGAACGCGGCCAGATAGCAGATGAGGAAGGTGGCGCTGGCGATGTTCGCGATCGCCCCCAGGCTCAAGGTGTTGATCATCACCAGGATGGCGACGATGCCCCAGGTGAAGCCCTTCGTTCCCTTCCCCTCCAGCGGTGTCGAGAACGCCTTGGGGAGTTGCTCGGCGCGGGCCAGCGCGGTCGAGACATTGAGCGCGGCGAACAACGTGGCGTTGATGGCGGACGCGGTCGCCAGCAACGCGCCGAGCGCGACGACCGTGAAGCCCGCATTGCCGAGCACGGGTCGAGCCGCTTGAGCGACCGCCGTGTCCGCGTCGCGCGCCAGCTCGACCGGCGACACCTGGGCCAGGACCGTGATGGACAGCCCCACGTACAGGAGCGTCACCACGCCGATGGCCAGGTAGATGGCCTTCGGAATCGTCTTGCGGGGCTCGGCCACATCCGCGCCCGCGTTGGCCATCATGCCGAACCCGGAGTAGGCGAAGAAGCACAGCCCCACGCTCGAGACGAACGCCGCGGGCCCCAGGTTCAGGTGCTCGGTCAGGTGGTGCGAGCCCTCTCGGGACATGGACCAGAGTCCCACGGCCAAGAGGCCCACCAGGATGGTGAGCTTGATGGACACGAGGAACACCTCGGCCCGTCCCACCGCGCCCGAGCCTGCTGCGTTGAGGCCCGCCAGGACGATGACGATGAACGACCCGAGGACGCCAAACCAGACGTGGCCTCCACTGGGGAGGAACAAGCGCGTGGCATACGCGCCGAACGTCTTGGCCACCATGGCCACGCTGATGGCAAGGGTGACCAGGTAGATGAGGGACAAGGTGCCCGAGAGAAGGCCCCGGCCAAAGCCCTTCTCGAAGAAGAGCGTGATGCCCCCGGAGCTGGGATAGCGCGCGCTGAGCTTTGCGTACGAATAGCCAGACAGCGCGGCCACCACGCCCGCGAGCGCGAAGGCCAGCCACGTCTCGGGCCCCACGAGCACCGCGGCCTGACCGAGCAAGGCGAAGATGCCCGCGCCGACCATCGAGCCGATGCCCAGGGCCGCGACCGCCCAGACACTCATGGTGCCCCGACGTTCCGGTGGATTGCGGGTGGGGGTTTCAGCCATCACGACCTCCCA
This sequence comes from Myxococcaceae bacterium JPH2, assembly GCA_016458225.1. Taxonomy (NCBI): domain Bacteria; kingdom Pseudomonadati; phylum Myxococcota; class Myxococcia; order Myxococcales; family Myxococcaceae; species Myxococcaceae bacterium JPH2. The sequence goes on from JAEMGR010000038.1 coordinate 131,958, forward strand.
TGACAGTCACACCAGCTCTCGCCGGCGAAGCGCCCGCCACTCGCCCACGGCCAGCGCGACGAGGGCGGCGCACAAGATGAGGAATGAGCCCGGCCAGCTCCGCCCCGGGATTCCCGCCACGTTCACGCCCAACAGGCCCGTGATGAAGGACAGGGGCAGGAAGACCCCCGAGATGAGGGTGAGCAGGTACAGCGTCCGCTGCGTCTTCGCGTCCTGACGGGACTTCAGCTCGTCATTCAGGATGCGGCCTCGCTCGATCAACGAGTCCAGCTCCTTGAGCTGACTGCCGGTGCGGTCCGCGACGGCCTGCAGCGAGCGCTCCTCGGCGTGGACCCAATCGAGGTCCAGGAGGTCCACGCGAACGATCGCATCCCGGCAGAGCGAGACGAAGCGGCGCTGCGCGATGAGCGCTCGACGCAGGGCGCGCAGCTCGTCACTCGCGTCCGCTCGCTGGGCTTCGAGTCGCTCCTCCAGGTCCGCCAGCGTCTCATCCAGCTCGGCATCCCGCACGGTGGCATTCGCCGCCACGGCCTCCGCGATGTCCTGCAACATGGCGGCGGTCCGAGGCCCCGTCCCTCGGGCCAGGCGCGTCTGGAGCGCCACAAGCGCGGGCTGCTGTGCATCGGCGATGGTGATGCACCGCTCGGGTCCGACCAGGGCGCGCACCATCCGTCGCTCCGCGCTCTCGGTCGTCGCATCGGGTGGACGGATGACGAGCAGGACCTCGCCGCTGTCGAGCCCCTCGACCCAGACCCGATGCGAGTCGTCCAGCAGGCGATCGCGCAGGGCCTCGGAGAGGCCGCAGGGCTTCGTGAGCAGCGCGGCGAGGTTGGGGAGATCCCAGTGGAGGTGGATCCACAGCGGCCCGTCCGCGGGAGTCCAGCGGTCCACCGCGTCGAAGGAGATGGGCCGAGCCCCACCTCGACCATCGAGGAGCCACGCATGGGATCGCGACGGTTCCGCCACTGCGCACCTCCCGAGTCGTAACGTCACGGCGACGATGGGGTGCGATTCACGGCGACACAACCGAGGAGAGCCCTCACGAGGCAGGGCCCGACACGCGCGTTGAACGGGATACAGTCACCCAGGCCCAGGCCCGGGGCCGGTGCCGAGCCCCCAAGACGAGGACCCATGCCCTCCCCTACTCGCATGCCGACGACTCACCCGCCGCGCCGGTTGTCCCCTCTGACGCTCACTGTCGTGGCCCTGGGATTCATCGGCTGCGCGGCCTCGCGGCCTCCACCTCCGGTGGAGTGTCCCACGCAGAAGTTCGCCTTCACGCGAGAGCAAAGCTGCCGGAATGATGGCTCGGTGGAGTTCTGCTTGCCGAGCGATGACGCGGAGGCGCTTGCTCGCGTCCGCGCCATCGCGCCCGACGTGCGGACGATGCCATCCGGAGGGCGGGCTCGCTGCGACGTTCCAGCGCAGGTGCTCGTCCTGTTTCCCACCCCCACATCCGAGTGCACCGAGCGGCACGGTGCACTCCAGGAGCCCGCGTGGGAGCGGCTGTGTCGCGTCGCCGCGCTCCCCGCGGTTCAGCGGGTGGTTCCCACCTGGTTCGAGTAGGCGCCGCTCAGGCGCGAGCGCTCACTCGGACTTGGGCGGCTCCGCCGCTTGCTTGTGGCGGAGATCCTCCTGCCTGCGGCGCTCCCGCTCCTCCTTGCGAAGGCTCATGCTGGAACTCCAGAGGGCGGGGCTGATCATGACGCTGATGACCACCATCACCACGAGTCCAATCCACATCTCCACAAGCACCTCCAACCTCGACGGCCCGTGAGCTACCCGGTGGGTGAAGGGCCGCGTAAGGGTGCGCGCGCCACCGGAGACGCCCTACGGCCTGCCCTCGGATGAGAGCGGGCCGCCATCGGGAACGCCAGGTGGCTACCACGCCGTGGGACTCTACTGAATGCGCGAGGTGCCGCAACACTTCCCGAGTCCGCTCAGGGGACCCTGACCGAGTTCAGTTCCAATCCCTGCGGTGCCAGCTTGGCTTGCCACACCGGGAAATCCCCCTGGTACAGCAACCCCGCGGCGACGAACCTGCCGCTCGGTCCCTCGTACCGGTTCCGGTCCATCTGCAGGTTGGGATGGTGCTCGGTGCGCCCCAACATGACGAAGAACCCCATGTCGCGCAGGGTGTTGTTGAAGACCGCGAGCCCGCTCACGACGAGCGGTTCATCCGCGGCCAGCCGCAGGCCCGCGTCCGCGGTGCGCTCGATGGTGTTGCCCGTGACGATGACCCCGCTCGCCTTGACGATGCGGATGCCCTGCCCGTTGAAGCGGTTGGCGTAGTTGAAGATGTCGCTGATGGTGTTGTCCTGGATCATCACCCCCGCGGGGTGGTCCGTCGCCGCCATGCCTCCCACGGAGACCCCTCGGCCCGCGTGGGAGATGACGTTGCCGACGATCGAGACGTTCGTCGCGTCCTCGTGGATGAGCACCGCCTCGGCGGCGGACGTGTTCGCTTGCCAGGGGAACAAGGCCAGGTTCGGGAAGTCATGGATGGTGTTCTTCCGGATCGCCACGACATCGCAGCCCTTCACGTCGACCGCGTTCTCGCCCGCGTCGTGCAGCTCGTTGCGCTCGATGTAGAGGCCAGCCGGCCGGCCATTCGCCTCCTGGCACTGCACGGAGTCCCCCGCCACGTCATGGATGTTGTTGCGCACCACGAACACGTCGCTCGACGTGCCCTTCGCGGTCACGCCGTGGGAGTCCTGCCCCACCTTCCAGAAGTCGTGGATCTCGGTGCCGCCAATGAGCAGGTTGGACGCGCGATTCACGACCACGCCGCTGCCCGTCCTGCCGCCGTGCAAGTGCGAGTTGATGAGCTGCGAGCAGTAGGTGCTGCCCTCGAAGAGCGCCGCGAACGACGGATTGCCGCGGACATCCACCTCGAACGACTCGACGATCCAGTACGGCAGGCTCACCATCAACAGACTGCCCACCACGCGCCCGGGTCCCGGGACGATGACCGGACGCGCGGAGGTCGCGCCCCGGAGGATGATGGGCGCCGTGGCCGTTCCCGCCTTGGCGATGTCGGGGGTGATGGTGACCTGCTCGGGATAGGTGCCCGGACTCACCTGGATGATGCTCCCGGGGCGAGCGGCCTTCACGGCGGCGGTGATGGTCGTGAAGGGGTTGTCGAGCGAGCCGAGGGGACTGTCCTCGTGGTGCGTGCCCGTGTTCGCGACGAAGAGCGTCTCGGACCGAGGCGGAGGAACCGTCGTTGGACAGCGCGAGCGAAAGATGTCCTCCGCGTCCCCGGGCTCCACGCGCTGTGCTTGGGTCGCCCAGGCCATCTCCGGCGGTGATTCGCGCGGGGGAGGCTCCTGACCGCAGGCCAGGAGGAGTCCTCCCCACCCCGCCATCACCGTCGTCCACCAGCGCCCCGCCCATCCTCGCCGCCGCGTCATCATGGACACCCCGAAGCTGTCTGTCTGGAAGCGACCGACAAGCTCTCCATGCGCGCGGGCTGGATCAACCACCATGCCCCGGAGGGCACTCACCGGCCCTTTGCGGGCCAGCGGCGCGCCTCAACGGGCGACGGGCTGGGGTGAGAGCGGAGGGAGCGCCGCGAGCGTGGCCCCCATGTCCTTCTGGTGCTGATGGAAGCAGCTCAGGACCATCCGGGCCGCCTGGGCCGAGCGGGGTGAGGCCGGCTCGAAGTAGCGCTTCGTATCCCCAGGGCGACCGAAGAGCGCGTCGACGAAGGCGTCGATGTCGTGAGCGCCCAGCAGCACGCGCGGCGATTCTCCCCCCTGATAGACCCTGCGGTAGCGGTGGTCCGCTCCTTTCAGCCTGACGCAGAGCCCCCGGGCGCTCTGCTTGATGTAGCCATTCAGGATCCGATGACCATCGGGCTCCTTGAGCAGCTGACGCAGCAGGGCCACGACCAGGCCACGGTCCATGGGCTTCGTCGAAGCACCGCGGTGGGAGCGATGCGCGCGCTCCGCCTCATCGCTCCGCAGCTCGGACGTCCCGAGGAAGTGCGACTCAGACTGGAGGTGGAAGACGGCGTGGAACCCGATGACGCCAGGAGGAACGAGCGAGCGAACCAACGTCCGGCGTGAGTCTCGGGGGATATCGCGGGTCCGCTCGATGGCCCAGTGAATGAAGGGATTGACCTTGTCCGAGTGGCGGCGGTCACTGACCACGAAGGCCATCTCGCGGGACGAGTCGAGCGACAGCTCCGAGCAGTCCTCGGCGAAGGCCTCGTCCCGAAGGACTCGCGCCATTCGCAGCCGAGACTCGCGGCGATTGGCGCGGCTCACTCGGGCTCGGCGCTGGCGCGCCTCTTGTCGAGCGGTGGAGGGCAACAGACTGCGGGACATCTCGAACGACTTCTCGTCACCGTAGAGCATCCGGGATTCCTCTCGGACGCTCCCGGACGCAATCCCTTCCGAGCCCTGACAAACCTGCCCAAAGGCAGGCGCCACTCAGAGGTTGGAGTACGCGATGCGCAACTGGCTGACGAGCGCGGACTTGATCTGCGTGGCGTTCGCCTTGTCGTCGACCATGCCCCGGGCGAACTTCAGCCAGGCATCCTTCTCGATCGAGCTGGGCGCACGGCCCCCCTTGCCGAGCACCTCCTGGTAGGCCTGATCGATGAGGCCCCGGAGCGTCGAGTCATCCGTCTTGTCGAGCCCGTCGCGGACCTCGCGCATGCGCGACGGCAGGTTCAGCTTCACCGA
>JAEMGR010000039.1 GCA_016458225.1 Myxococcaceae bacterium JPH2
CGCGAATCCTGGCTCGCCGCGCATCAGGCGGGGCGCGCAGGACACGTGCCTGCTCCCCGGCACCGCCTCGACCTTTCGGAGTACTTCTTGAACAAGCGCAGCTACTACTGGCCCCTGCTCCTTCTCCTCGCGGCCTGCAACTCCTCGGAGCCTGCTCCTTCGGAACCTGTCCCCTCCAAGTCCGGGACTGTCGTCGAGGGATGGCCGAGGGCGACCCCAGAGATCGAGACGCAGGTGGAGATCCTCACGTCCGGAGAGGTCATCGCGAGGGGGAAACAGTACGTCAACAGTCGCGATGCTCGGGCCGCAGCCTATATCCGCAAGTACGACGCGCTGGGTGCTGAACTCAAACTGCCAACGGTTGGTGACCAACTGTATGCGTGCGGGTTCATGTCCGTCGACGCGCAGCAACGCTTGCTGACCGTCTTTACCGCCTTTGACAAAAGCACCTACATGACTGTTTGCCGTCACCTTACGAGCGATGGGAGCGACGATGCATCGTTCGGTGATTCGGGGTGCCGCAAATTTACGGGCTTGCCGCTAGACCATGCCGTTGGAGTGCGTAGCCTTGCTTCAGGCGCCGTCCTCGCCGCCACGTCCAGCGTCCTGCTCCAGGCGACACCCAGCGGTGAACTCGACCTCAACTTCGGGGTACAGGGCATCTACTTGGTCGAGCCTTCCTTTGGTCTGTCCTCGTTCGCCGCCCAGTCCGACGGCCGGATTCTCGTGGCGTTGAGTAAAAACACAGCGCAGGGCACACCACGGAAGCTCATCCGGCTCACTTCTTCCGGGGTACTTGATCCGAGTTTCGCGAGCGCAGGGACCCTCCTTGATGTGGGCGGCACCATCTACATGAGTGCGGACAACGCCTTCTTCGTCCTCGATAGCGATAAGAGGTCCCTCTCTCGGTATCTCGCCCAGGGGACGCCGGATGTGAGCTTCGGAACGAACGGGAAAGTAGACCTCGCCGCAACCGCGCAGACCGACGTGTCCGAACTCCAATCCACGGCCATCGCAGTGGATGCCGAGGGTCGAGTCTATTTCGCGGTAAACACCAACCCCGGCACTGCCGATAGCACCTCATACAGGGCTCTGATTGCTCGACTCCGAACCGATGGCACCCTCGACACGGATTTCGGCATCCACACCGAAATCGAGCATCACTTCTTGACTCTCGACGCCATCTCGATTGGCGCAGACGGGAAGATACTGATCTCCGGCATTTGGACGGATGAGAACCGCCACGTGAATTGGGGCTTGGCACTGCTCTGGCCCTGAGGTCCTCCCCGTGAGCCCCACCCTTCGTGCCTCGTGACAGGCAATGGGGTGGGGCCCGGGGGCCGCTCGCGCACCGGGCTGCGGCTTCAACCCTTCAGGTCCGCTCGCAGACCGTCCAGAGCAGGCGCTCGATGACCAGGCGGCCGTTGCCGGAGGACTTGAGCGCCAGGTCCGCGTCCGCGCAGGCCACCACGGCATCGAGCAGCTCGCGGCGCTCGTAGCGCGCCGCCGCCTGCATGCCGAACGCAAGCGCCCACGCGTTGGGCATCTTGCGCTTGGTGGCCTTCAGCTCCGCTTCCAGCTTCGGGAGGATGCGGGCCTCCACGTCGCGGCCCGTGCGAGGCGGCGTGCCGCCCGCGTACTTTTCCAGCCACGCGTGGTTCTCCAGGAGCGACCGCACGATGGAGGCCACCGCCCCCAACAACTGGAGCGCGTGCGTGCCCTGCCCCATCGCGTCCTCCGCGTAGGCCAGCGCCGCGTGCAGCTCTCGCTTCTGGAGGGCCTCGGTCAGCTCGAAGAACTCCTCCTCGCGCGCGTGATGCACCAGCAACGCCACGTCCGAGGCGTCGATGGTCGGGCCGTCGGCGTAGGTGGCCAGCTTCTCCAGCTCGGACTGGAGCAGGCGGATGTTGCCGCCGATGCGCTCCTTGAGCCCCTCCAGCGCTCCGGGCCCCAGCTTCTTCTTGAAGGGCGCCAGGAACTCGCGGGACAGCTCCGTGAGGTCCAGGTCCTTGTGGCGCGCGGCCACCTTGCGCTCGACCAGACGCCCCTTGTCCTGGGCGAACTTGAGCAGCGGGTTGCGCGAGTCCACGTCCGTGGCGGCCAGCACCAGCGCGTGCCCCGCGGGCACCCCCTTGTTCAAGAGGTCCAACAGCGCCGAGGCGTCACCTTCCGGCGCGCTGATCCGCTCCTCACGGCAGAAGGCCGCGGCCTCCTTCAGGAACGCGAGGTCCGCGTCCGCCAGCTCCACGTTGAGCTCGTCCTTCCACTGCTCCACCGTGGGCGCGCCCGCCGCGTTCGGATCCAACTTCTCCACGCCCCAGCCCGCTCGCCCCGCCAGCGCGAGCAGCCGCCGCGCGCCTTCCTTGCGCTTGCCCGCCTTCCACGCCTCGCGCGCCTTGGCCAGCGCGTCGCCACGTCCCTTCTTGGGCGCGAGGAACTCCGGGTCGCGAACCAACACCACCTTGCGCCCGGGGAACAGCGGCAGGGTGGCCACCTCTTGCGCCACCTCGCGCGGCGAGGCCGCGTCCAGCGCCACCAGGTTGAGCCCCATGGCCGCATCTGGCACCAGCGCCTTGACGAGCTCGTCGGCGCCGCGACGCACCAGGAACTCCTCGCCCCACAGGAGGTACAGCGGCCACACGCGGCCGTCCTTCACCTCCTTCAACACCTCGTCCATGTCCGCGCTCACCGCGCCTCCAGGAACAGTTCGATGAGCATCCGCTCCAACTGGAGCCTCGGCGAGCCGTTGCGCGCGACGATGGCCGTCCGCGCCGACTCGAGCAGCGCGTGCCGACGGTGCAGCCCCGCCTCGGAAGTGCGCGCGGCCACCTCGCGCGCCAGGGACACCAGGTCCGCGTTGGCCAGGTGCTCACCGCCCGCCTTGGCCAGCGCCACGTCGCGCGTCCACAAGAGCAACAGGTCCAGCATGCCCTCCGCGTCGTCGCGCGAACCGCCGTGCGCGTCCGCGAACCGCAGGAGGGCTGGGATGTCGTCACCGCGCAGCGACTCGAAGGCGGTCACCCCGTCCTTGCGCTCCGCCAGCGCATCCAGGTCCAACGCGAGCGCGCGCCCAAGGCTGCCTCCCGACATCACCGCGGCCAGCCCCGCCGTCGCCGCGTCCAGCTTGCGCTCTTGCTGCACCCGCTGGGCGATGAGCGCCGCGGGCAGCGGTCCAAAGTGCACCTTGCTGCACCGGCTGCGGATGGTGGGCAGGAGCCGATCGATGGCGCTCGCCACCAGGATGAGCGTGGTGTCCGCGGGCGGCTCCTCCAGCGTCTTCAGGAAGGCGTTCTGCGCCTGCACGTTCATCGCCTGGGCGCTGACGATGAGGGCCACCTTGCGCCGCGACTCCAGGCCGCGCAACGCCACGCGCTCCTGGAGCTGGCGGATCTGCTCCACGCGAATCTCACGGCTCGGCGTGCCGGTGAAATCCGAGCGCCCCGCGAGTCCGCGCGACACGCGCTCGTCATCCGGCATGAGCCACGTCACGTCCGGGTGCAGTCCTCGGGCGATGCGCGTGCAACTACCGCACTCGCCACAGCCCACGTCGGGCCGCTCCGGGCACGTCAGGGCCATGGCCAACCCCACCGCGGCCCGCTCCTTCCCTACCCCTTCAGGCCCAGCGAACAAGCAGGCGTGATGCACCGCGCCCGCGCGCAGGGCCGCCTGGAGTGAATCAATCGCGCGGGGCTGTCCCAGCACGGAGGCGAGCGTCATGGGGGGGTGTATCCCCGCTCGCGCCGGACACGTCAACCGCCGCATTGACCTGGGCCTGGGGGGACGGTGAGATTCGCGTGACTTGCTTCCCTTCCTTCAGAGCAATCTCTCCCTCGCGGTGGGGGCCGTGCTGGCCGTCCTCCTGCTGGGCGCCCTCGCGGCCACCTCCGACAAGGACCTGCGCCGGGACCTGCGGGGCGCGCTGCGGCTCATCATCGCCTTCGTGGTGCTGCGGCTGGCCGCGTGGGCGCTGCCGGACACCTCGCACAAGGCGGCGCTGAAGCTCGTGCGCGTGGCGTGGATGCTGATGTTCGCCTTTGGCGTCATCCGCGCCGGGGTGGGCATCGGGCTCAAGCTGTGGCGGCTGCGCTCTCCGGGCACCACGCCGAAGATCCTCCGCGACGTCATCGACTTCACGCTCTACGCGCTGGCCGCGGTGCCCATCCTCCAGACGCAGCTCAACCTGGACCTGGCCGGGCTCGTCGCCACGTCCGCGGTGCTGTCGGTGGTCATCGGTCTGGCGCTCCAGGAGACGCTGGGCAACCTCTTCGCGGGCCTGTCGCTCCAGTTGGACCGCCCCTTCGAGGTGGGCGACATCGTCCACATCGGCGAGCACAGCGGTCGCGTGGTGCACCTGGGCTGGCGCTCCATCCGGATTGCCACCTTCCGGCGTGAGCTCATCACCCTGCCCAACGGCATGGTGGCCAAGGAGAAGGTGAAGAACTACTCCCAGCGCCACGAGCCGGTGGGCGTGGACGTGTCGCTCGGGCTCTCGTACGACGCGCCGCCCAACCGCGTGAAGCAGGCGCTCGTGGAGGTGGCCCAGGAGATTCCGCACATCCTCGTGGAGCCTCCGCCCTTCGCGCGCACGGTGTCCTTCGACGAGTCGTGCGTGCGCTACATGGTGCGCTTCTTCCTCTCGGACTTCACGCTGGCGGAGACCGTCAAGGAAGAGCTGCACACGCGGCTGTGGTACCGGCTGCGCCGCGACAGCATCGACATCCCGTTCCCCCAGCGCACCGTGCACGTGCGTCAGGAGACGCGGCGCCTGGAGCTGTCCGAGGAGACGGTTCACGAGCTGCTGCGCGCGGTGGACCTGTTCAGCCCGCTGGGCACCTCGGAGCTGGAGCGCCTGCGCCGCGAGGTGGCGGTGCGCCGCTTCGGCCGCGGCGAGCGGATCATCCAGGAGGGCGAGGAGGGCCGGACCTTCTACGTGGTGGGCTCCGGCGAAGTCAGCGTGCGCGCGGGCAAGGCGCAGGCGGAGGTCACCCGGCTGGGGCGCGGCAGCTACATCGGGGAGATGTCGCTGCTCACGGGCGAGAAGCGCGCCGCCACGGTGGTGGCGATGGAGGACTCGGTGCTGCTGGAGCTGGATCGGCCCACCTTCGGGCGGCTCTTCTCCGAGCATCCGCAGCTCGCCGGGCAGCTGTCCCGCCTGCTGGCCCAGCGGCGCACCCAGCTTCGCGCCGTGGCCGAGGCGCATGGCGCCAGCGTGGACCCCACCCCCGAGGCGGGCAGGATCCTGGGGCGGCTGCGGCAGATCTTCGGTCTCGCCCACGAGTAGGCTGTCCGCTTCTGGGAATCGCTGTCCCGGGTCCGAGCGCTCCCCCCCCAGAAGCCCGCATCTCCCTGGACCCGCCCCGAGTCAGGCCGCGCGCGGGGAGCCTTGGCACGGCATTCGCTCTGTGGGACGGACATGGACACCCTTCGCCAGGACATTCGCTACGCGCTGCGCACCTTGTCGCGCACCCCCGGCTTCACCTTGGCCGCCGCCCTGACGTTGGCGCTCGCCATCGGGGCCAACACCGTCCTGTTCAGCGCCATCCATGCCGTGCTGATGCGCCCCCTGCCCTTCCCCCGCGCCGAGTCGCTGGTGCGCATCTGGGACACGCAGGAGGCCATCGAGCGCGCCTCCGTGTCCCAGCCCGAGCTGCTGGGGTGGCGCGAGCAGACGCATGCCTTCTCGCAGCTCGCCGCGTTTGACCACGTGGACTACAACCGCCAGGGCATCGACACGCCGGAGCGGGTGCGGGGCGGTCGCGTCACGACCAACTTCTTCACGCTGCTCGCCGTGACGCCCTCGCTCGGCCGGGACTTCACGGAGGAGGACGCCCCGGCTGCCGCGCCCTCCTCGCGCGTCATGATCAGCCACGGCTTCTGGAAGCGCGCGATGAACGCGGCGCCGGACGTGGTGGGCCAGACGCTGGTGCTGGACGGGCGCAGCCACACGGTGGTGGGGGTGCTGCCCGAGTCCTTCTCCTTCCCGGAGTACACCGAGGACGTCGACGTGTGGGTGCCGCAGTGGATGGATCCGCAGCGGCACGGCATGCACCACCTGGCCGTGCTGGGACGCCTGGCTCCGGGACGCACGGTGGAGACGGCGAGCGCGGAGCTGGCGCGGGTGGCGGGCCCCATCTCGCACGTGAACGCCGGAGAGAAGCCCCATGGCGTGCGCGTGGTGTCGTGGCGCGAGTCGCTGGTGGAGGGCACGCGCCCGGTCCTCTGGACGCTCTGGGCCGCGGTGGGCTTCGTGCTCCTCATCGCCTGCGCGAACGTGGCCAACCTGATGCTGGTGCGCGCGCTCGGGCGGCAGCGCGATGGCGCCATCCGCGCCGCGCTCGGCGCTCCCCGTGCGCGGCAGGTGCAGCAAGCGCTGGTGGAGAGCGTCCTCCTCGCGTTGCTCGGTGGGGCCGTGGGCATGCTGCTCGTGCTCTGGGGCCTGGAGCTGGTGCGCACGCTCCTGCCGCCCAACATGATCCGCATGGCGCCGATGGAGCTGAGCGGCACGGCGCTCCTCTTCAGCTTCGGGCTGTCGGTGGGCACCGGCGTGCTCTTCGGGCTCGCGCCCGCGCTCTACATGTCCACGGTGGACGCGATGGGCGTCCTGCGGGGCTCCAGCCGCTCGGTGTCCGGCACCAGCAATCCGCTGCGCAGCGGGCTCGTGGCGGTGCAGCTCGCGCTGGCGCTGGTGCTGCTCGTGGGCACGGTGCTCATGGTGCGCACGCTCGACAACGTCCAGCACGTGGACCTGGGCTTCGATCCGCACGGCGTGCTGACGGTGCGCCTGTCGCAGCCGCTGTCGCAGAGCCCCGAGGACCTCACCCGGCGCGCGGCCCTCTTCGAGCAGATGCGGCAGCGGCTCGCGACGCTGCCCGGGGTGGAGGCCGCGGGCTTCGTCAACGACGCGCCGCTCGGAGGAAGCAACAGCAACGGAGACTTCGTCATCGACGGGCGGGGCGCGCCTCCGGAAGGCCAGCGCTGGCTCACCGAGCTGCGCGTGGCCACCCCGGACTACTTCCGCGCCATGCGCATTGCCCTGCGGAGCGGGAGAACGTTCGAAAGCGGAGACATCTCGAGCTCGGCGCCCGTGGTCATCATCAACGAGTCGTTCGCGCGGCGGTACTTCCCGGGTGAGGAGCCGCTGGGCAAGCGGATCCGCGTGGACTGGACGGACGCGGAGCCCTACCGGGAGATCATCGGCGTGGTGGGCGACGTGCGCCACGAGCGCCTCACCGAGCCGGCCAAGCCCGAGTCCTACGTGCCGCTCACGCAGTTCCCATGGCCCACCATGACGCTGGTGCTGCGCACGCGCGGCGAGCCCACGACGATGCTGTCCTCGGTGCGCAACGAGGTTCGGGCCGTGGACAGCACCCTGCCCGTCCAGGACCTGCGCCCGTTCGATTCCCGACTGGAAAACGAGCTGCGACGTCCCATGGCCGTCACTCGACTCCTGGGGTGCTTCGCGCTGCTCGCGCTCGTGCTGGCCGGAGTGGGCGTCTACGGCGTCATGGCCTACGCGGTGAGTCAACGCACGCGGGAGCTGGGCATCCGGCTGGCGCTCGGAGAGCACCCCAGCTCGGTGCTGCGCCTCGTGCTCGGCCAGGGCATGCGCCTGACGCTCGTGGGCGTCGCCGTGGGCGTGGTGGCCGCGCTCGCGTGCACGCGCCTCATGGCGAGCATGCTGTACGGCGTGAACGCCAACGAGCCCTTCATCCTGGGCGGGGTGGCATTGACCCTGGCTTTTGTCGCGCTGCTGGCCAGCGGCGTGCCGGCGTGGCGCGCCAGCCGGGTGCCGCCCACGGTGGCCCTCCGCGCGGAGTAGGCCTCGAGGCTCGTGCATGGTGGGAAACGCGTGACGCTCGCCACTGCACTCGCGGCACCTGCGACCCTTTGACGCCCAGCGTGGGAAGCGATTAAACGCTCCCATGCACTGCGACTGGACCTTTCTTGTCCGAGCGAGCGCCGTCGTCGTTCCCGGCGTGCTGCTCATGGCGTTGCACGCAGCAAGCGCCGCGCCCCCGCAGGCGACCCCCGACACGCCCACGGGACTGGAGAAGCTGTCGCGAAGGCGCGTCTTCTTCGGACACCAGTCGGTGGGGGCCAACATCCTCGAGGGCGTGGGCCGGCTCATGGCGCGTGGAGGGCCCGCCCCCAAGGTGCAGGAGGTGCGCGAGCCCACCGCCCCCGTCGCACCGGGCACGCTGGCGCACGCGATGCTCGGCCACAACGAGCAGCCCGAGTCCAAGCTCGCTGACTTCGAGCGGTACATGGACGACGGGATGGCGGCGCAGACGGACATCGCGCTCCTGAAGTTCTGTTACATCGACTTCAACGTGCGCACGGACGCGCGCGCGCTGTTCGCCCGCTACCGCGCGACGATGGACGGCCTGAAGGCGCGCCATCCGCAAGTCACCTTCGTGCACGTCACCGTGCCGCTCACCACCGTGCAATCGGGCGCGAAGGCGTGGCTCAAGGAGCTGATGGGCCGCTCCGTGTGGGGCGTGGGCGAGAACGTCACGCGCGAGGCGTTCAACACGCTGATGCGCCAGACGTATGCGGGCAAGGAGCCGCTGTTCGACCTGGCCGCGCTGGAGTCCACCCGACCGGATGGAACACCGGAGACGTACGCGCTCAACGGCCGCGCGTATCCAGCGATGGTGCCCGCGTATTCGAACGACGGGGGCCACCTGAACGAGGTCGGGCAGGCGCGCCTGGCCACGGCCTTCATCGACTTCCTGGCGGCCTTGCCACCCGCCACGCGCACCACTCCCGCCCAGGCCGTGCCGTGACGCCATGGGCACGACCCTTCCGCTGAGGCGCGGGCTCGGAACACTCCTCGCCCGCCTGAAGCTTCACCGCTGCCGGGCGGTGGGACTCGCGCCCATCGTCCTGGGCCGGGTGTGGATCCACGGCGAGGGCGAGGTGGTGATCGGCAACCACGTGGTGCTCGATGGCCGCGTGGCGCCCATCGAGCTGCACGCGCAGCGCGGCGGCCGCATCGTGCTCGAGGACGACGTGGCCATCGAGGGGGGCAGCTCCCTGGAGGCGCAGTCGTGCATCACCGTGGGCGCGCACAGCCGACTGGGGACGTGGTGCAAGGTGATGGACAACCAGTACCACCCGCTGCGGGGCAATCGTCACGAGCGCCCCGCCTCGGTGCCGCTCACGATTGAAGAAGGCGTGATGGTGGGCAGCCGCTCCATCCTGTTGCCCGGGACCCACCTGCAGAAAGGCGCCCGGCTGGCACCCGGCACCGTTGTTTCTCGGCGCATTCCCTCGGGAGTCCGGGTGGGGGGGTCACCCGCCCGAGTGTTGCGCACGGAGGAGCCAGGATGAATGCGCCCACCTTCCCGCTGCACCCGGCGCTCGTGATGGCCCAACTGGCCGAGATGCGTGACCAGTTCCGCCCTCGCGCCGAGCGCGCCATGGGGATTCTTCGCGCGAAGTGGTTCCTGCGCGACTGTCAGGTGGACTGGGGCGTGGCCACCTACGGCCGCGTCGTGGTCGACAATCAGGGCGTGGTGGAGCTGGGTCAGCGATTGAGCTTCATGGGAGGCATGGTGCCCACGTCACTCACGTGTCACCCCGGCGCGCGGCTCGTGGTGGGGGCCAGCTCGCACTTCAACTACGGCGTGTCGCTGGAGGCCTGGGAGTCGGTGTCCATTGGCGAGCGGTGCATGTTCGCCTCGTTCGTGCGCATCTGCGATCGCGACGGCCAGCGCACCGCGCCCATCGTCATCGAGGATGACGTCTGGGTGGCGCATGGCGCCATCCTCATGCCGGGCGTGCGCATCGGCGCGCGCTCGGTGGTGTCCGCCGGCAGCATCGTGACGCATGACGTGCCGCCGGACATGTTGGCCATGGGCAATCCCGCGCGGACGATGAGCATGGACCTGGTCGCCCGCGGCACAGGCACCTGACGCCCCCTTCGCGGTGGGACTCAAGGAAACGCCCCGCCGCCGTCTTTCTCTCCTCGATCATCCCTTCACCGCACAAACGATAGGACCCTACCGTGAGCACACGCGACAGCATCCGGAGCTTCATCGTCGACACCTTCTTCGTGGATGAGTTCGGCGACGACGATTCGTTTCTTCGCAAGGGGCTCATCGACTCCACGGGCATGATGGAGCTGGTGGCCTTCGTGGAGTCGGAGTTCGGCATCAAGCTGGACGACAAGGAGCTGGTGCCGGAGAACCTGGACTCGCTCTCGCGCGTGGTGGCCTTCGTGGGCCGCAAGCAGGCGCTGGCGAAGGCGAGCTGACCCGTCATGTGCGGCATCGCGGGGTTCACCTACGCGGAGGGCGGCGCGGCCATGCGCGGCCCGAACGCGGCGCGGCTGCGCCAGATGACGGCCAGCCTCCGCCACCGGGGGCCGGACGCGCAGCGAGCGCGGCTCCTGGATGGGGTGGCGCTGGGACACACGCGGCTGTCCATCGTGGACCTCGCGTCGGGGCACCAGCCCATGCACGACGCGGCCACGGGCGTCACGCTTGTCTTCAACGGTGAAATCTTCAACCACGTGGAGCTGCGCGAGCAGCTCGCGTCGGGCTACGCGTTCCGCACGCGCTCGGACACGGAGGTCATCCTCGCGGCCTATCTGGCATGGGGCATGGACTGCGTGCGCCGCTTCGAGGGCCAGTGGGCCTTCGCGCTGTGGGATCCGCGCGACCGCACCCTGTGGATGTCGAGAGATCGGGTGGGCATCTGCCCGCTGTACTTCGCGCACCTGCCAGACGGACAGGTGGCCTTCGCGTCGGAGATGAAGGCCCTGTTCGCCAGCGGGCACGTGACGCCCAAGCTGGACGCGCGGGGCCTCAAGCAGACGTTCCAGCTCTGGGCTCCGGTGGCGCCGCGCACGTCGTTCGAGGGCGTGTCGCTCTTGCCCCCCGCGCACACGGCGCGCTGGCGAGACGGCACGCTGACGCTCCAGCGCTACTGGGACCTGGACTTCGGCGTGACGCCCGAGCCCGTGGAGGACGCGCCTCGGCTGCTGGAGGAACTGGACGAAGTGCTGGAGCGCGCGGTGCGGTTGCGCCTGCGCGCGGACGTGCCCGTGGCGGCGTACCTGTCGGGCGGATTGGACTCGAGCTTGCTGTGCGCGCTGGCGCAGCGACAGCTCGGAGGCACGCTGCGCACGTTCTCGGTGGGCTTCGCGCACGCGCGCTTCGACGAGCGCAGCCATCAAGCCGCGGTGGCCCAGGAGCTGCGCACCGAGCACCGCGTGGTGGAGATGCGGGACGGAGACATCGGCGGATTGGTGCCGGGCGTCATCTTCCACGCCGAGCAAGCGATGATGCGCTCCGCGCCCGCGCCCTTCCTCAGGCTGAGCGCCTGGGTGCGCGACAACGGCATCAAGGTCGTGCTCACCGGGGAGGGCTCGGATGAGATGTTCCTCGGCTACGACCTCTTCAAGGAGACGAAGGTCCGCCAGTTCTGGGCGCGCGCGCCGCAGTCGCGCTGGCGTCCGCTGCTCCTGCGCAAGCTCTACCCCACCCTGTCGGTGAGTCAGCAAGGCGTGGAGCTCTTGCGCGAGTTCTACGGTCAAGGGCTGGAGGAGCCGGGGGCGCTGGCCTTCTCGCACCTGGTGCGCTGGTCCAACAGCGGGCGCATCCAGCGCTTCCTCGCGCCGGAGTTCGCGGCCCGCGTGGCGGATGAGGATCCGGTGGCCTCGCTGCTGGAGACCGTGCCCGCGCACGTGGGCCAGTGGCGCCCGCTGGCGAGGGCGCAGTACCTGGAGGCCCGCACGCTCCTGTCCGGATACCTGCTGTCCGCGCAGGGCGACCGCATGCTCCTGGGCAACGCGGTGGAGGGACGCTTCCCGTTCCTGGACACCACGGTGATGGAGTTCGCCGCGCGCGTGCCCGAGCGCCTGCGCCTGCGCGGCCTGGACGAGAAGCACCTGCTCAAGCGCTATGCACGCGGCAAGGTGCCCGCGTCCATCCTGGAGCGGCAGAAGTTCCCCTACCGCGCGCCCATCGCGGGCGCATTGGTGGGCGCCGAGGCTCCCGCGTGGTGTCGCGAGCTGCTCGCGCCCGAGGCCGTGGCCGCCACCGGCGTGTTCGATGCGCGCAAGGTGGAGCGGCTCGTCGCCAAGCTCCGGGCGCCCAACGCGGCGGAGAGCGAGGCGGACACCATGGCCCTGTTCGCCGTGGCGTCCACGCAGCTCCTCGCCCACCACTTCCTGTCCCCGCTTCCGCCTCCGTCCGCGGACGTGGAGGCCGTGGCGCTGGAGGCCGCATGAGCACACCGGACACCGCGCCCGCCTGGGTCTGGGCTCACGCGGGCACCACGCCGGATGCCCCCGCGGTGGACTCGCCCTGGACTCGGCTGACGTACCGGGAGCTGGCCACGCGCATGCGGGCTCTGGCCGGACAGCTGCGCGGCGCGGGCGTGGGTCCCGGGGTGCGCGTGCTCATCGCGCTGCCGCTGGGCTGTGCGTCCGCGGTGGCCTCCTTGGCGGTGCAGGCGCTGGGCGCATGCGCGGTGGAGCTGGAGCGCACGACGAGCGGGAGCACGCTGGACACCATCGTCGCGCAGACAGGCGCGCGGCATGCGTTCTTCTTCGGCCAGGACGCGCGGCAGTGGGCGGGTCGCGCGCAGCTCACGCACCTGTGGGTGGTGCATCCGTCCGCGCCCCCGGAGCGGCTGCTCGGACTGCTGGGCAGCGCGGCGAGCGCGTGGGTTCAAGAGGACGGCGCGCTCGGCGCGGAGACACCCGAAGCGCCGCTCGAGGCCCTGCCTCCGGCGGCATCGGATACGGCCGCCGCCATCGTCTACACCTCGGGCAGCACGGGCACGCCTCGCGGTGTCGTGCAGACGTTCGGGAACATCGCGGCCAACACGCGCTCCATCGTGGAGTACCTGGGCCTGTCCGCGCGCGACCGCGCGATGCTCGTGCTCCCGCTGCACTATTGCTACGGCAAGAGCGTGCTCCAGACGCACCTGCTCGCGGGCGGCTCGGTGTTCCTGGATCCGCGCTTCATGTACCCGCAGGTGGTGTTGGACGCGATGGCCACCGAAGGTTGCACGGGCTTCGCGGGCGTGCCCCTCACCTTCGAGCTGCTGCGGCGGCAAGGCGCGCCCGAGGCCCTCGCGAGGCTGTCATTGCGATACCTCACCCAGGCCGGCGGAGGCATGTCGCCAGACACGGTGCGGTGGGTGCGTGAAGCGTTCCACCCCGCGAAGCTGTTCGTCATGTATGGCCAGACCGAGGCCACCGCGCGCCTGAGCTACCTGCCGCCCGAGCGCGCGCACGACAAGGCGGGCTCCATTGGCATCGCCATTCCGGGCGTGGAGCTGCGCGTGGTGAGCGAGGACGGGCTTCCTGTGCCCACCGGAGAGACTGGACATCTGGTCGCGCGCGGGGCCAACGTGACGCCGGGCTATCTCGGCGCCCCCGAGGACACGGCCGCCATCCTGCGCGAAGGCTGGCTGTGGACGGGGGACCTCGCGTGGCAGGACCCCGACGGCTTCTTCTTCCTGGTGGGCCGCGCGAAGGAGATCCTCAAGATTGGCGGACACCGCGTCAGCCCCGCGGAGCTGGAGCACGCCCTGGCCCGCCACCCCGCCGTGCAGGAAGTGGCGGTGGTGGGCGTGCCCGACGAGCTGGGCGGCGAGGCGGCCCTCGCGGCGGTGGTGCTCCGTCCCGAGGCGGCGGTGAAGGACGACGACCTGCGGCGCTTCTGTCGCGAGTCGCTCCCCGCCCACAAGGTGCCGCGCCACGTGGTGTTCACGGACGCGCTGCCACGCGGGCCCAACGGCAAGGTGCTCAAGGCCGAGCTGCGAACCCGACTCACGACTCCTGTCTCACCCCCTCAACCGAGGTCCTCGACATGAAGTTCTCCAAGCAGGTGCTGGAACTGGACTGGGAAGCCAAGGCGGCCTCGCTGGCAGAAGGGCTGCGAGAGGCGGTGCTGCGCAAGCTGCGGCGGCGCGGCCTGGTGGTGGCCATCTCGGGAGGAATCGACTCGGCCTGCGTGGCCGCGTTGGCGGTGCGTGCCCTGGGGCCCGACCGCGTCTTCGGTCTGCTCTTGCCGGAGCGCGACTCCAGCGGCCTGTCCTCACAGCTCGGCCGTGAGCTGTGCAGTCACCTGGGCATCCAGCACACGCTGGTGGACATCGCGCCCGTGCTGGAGGCCGCGGGGTGCTATTCGCAGCGCGACGCGGCGGTGCGCTCGGTGTTTCCCGGATTCCAGCCCGACATGAAGTGGAAGATCGTCATGCACGGCGATCGGCTGAACACCGACGCGCTGAATGTCTTCTACGTGGTGGTGCAGGTGAATGGCGAGGAGCAGCGCTTCCGCCTCACGCCGCAGGCCTACGTGCAGATCGTCGCGGCCACGAACTTCAAGCAGCGCGTGCGCAAGATGATGGAGTACTACCACGCGGACCGGCTGAACTTCGCCGCGTCGGGCACGCCGAACCGGTTGGAGTACGACCAGGGCTTCTTCGTGAAGCTGGGCGACGGCGCGGCGGACGTGAAGCCCATCGCCAGCCTCTACAAGACGCAGACGTACAAGCTCGCGCGTCACCTGGGCGTCATCGACGGCATCCTCAACCGCGAGCCCACCACCGACACGTTCAGCCTGGAGCAGTCGCAGGAGGACTTCTACTTCTCCGTGCACTACTCACAGCTCGACCTCATCCTCTGGGCGAAGAACCATGGCGTGTCCCCCGAGGAGGTCTCCGCGCAGATGGACCTCACGCCGCAGCAGGTGCAGCGCGTGTTCGATGACATCGAGCAGAAGCGCCGCACCACCGCGTACCTGCACGCGCCGCCGTTGCTGCTGGAGCCCGTGCCGGAGCTGACGCCGTTCAAGATTGGCTGAGCACTTCGGGCCCACGAGACGCGTCGTTCCTCGGCGCGTCTCGCGGCCTCTCGCTCCCGAGTCGCCTTACGGGAACGTCCGGGCCTGGGGCGCCTCCTTCACGGGACCAAAGCCCCAGCGCGCGCGCTCCTCATCCGTCACGCGCGGGTCCATGGTGTAGAGCGAGAACTGCCTGGCGCCCTTCGCCCCGAAGAACTGCGTCCCGAAGCGCTGCGGCTTTCCGGCATCCATGCGCCACCGATCCCACGCCGCCGCCGTCAGCCACAGCCCTCGGGGGTGGCCACGCCGCGCGGCCTCGGCGCCCATGTCTCGGGCCATGGCGTAGCGCTCCAGCGTCGTTCCGTGCTGGAAGATGAAGCCCGCGGACAGGAAGTCCTCCGCCGTCTTCAAGTCGCCATGGGCCACCATCTCCTTGGCTCGGGCCAGGTGCTGGCGGTCCTTCGCCACGAACGCGGCGACCTGCTCCGGCGTGGGCTTCTGCGGGAGATGGCGGCGCATCGCCTGGTCCTCGGCGAACATGCGCCGCAGCTCCGCGTTCGAGCCGGGATACTCCTCCAGCATCTTCGCGATGCGCTCGCCCAGGGCCTTGAGCTCCGGATCGCCCCGCAGCAGCGCCAGGTCATCGTCCTGATTCATCCACGCCACGTCCCGATAGCCCGTCTCCGCCGCCTTGGACAACCACGCCAGGGTCTCCGCCTTGCGCCCCAGTCGCCCCGTGGCACACGCCGCCCAATAGGCCGTGTCGCTCTCCCGGTTCCCGGCGCTCCAGGCTCGCGTGGAGAGCACCAGCGCCTCTTCGGGCTTGTTCTGGCCCATCAGCGCGGTGCCGGCACGGGCCTCGAGACGCCCCGGCATGGGCGCGGCCAGGGGCTCCATGAAGGGCAGCTCGGCGGCAGTCTCAGCGCCCGCCGAGAGAGGTGAGGCGGAGGTTGTAGGTGTCGACGCCTCGGGACTGTGAGCACAGGCCGAGGCCAGGGAGAGACACAACGCGAAAGCAATGAGCCATCGCATCCCGCAAATCCAGGAGCAGTCCCTGATTGGCGCAGACAGAGAATCATGGCCGCGACGTACAAGATGGCGCGGAAGCGGGTCGCCTCTTGGCGCAGCGGGTGGCCGACGGCGCGAAAGCGATTGAGTTCGTGGAAGCAGCACTCAATCCGGGAGCGCAGCCGATTGCGTGCGCGGTCCAAAGGCAACCGTCGATTGCGCTTCGGACTGGAGACCGCGGTACGCGCAAGCCACCCGCCCCCACCGCGGATGGCCTGCGCGAATCATTGGCACCAAATCAATAGGCGCTGAAATCAATCTGCAGGACGGGGGTGTCCGCTTCGATGTCGCGCCGGAACCGCCCCCATCGGTCGAGCGTGCTCTCGTCGAGCACAGCCGGATCGCGATACTGGTGGAACAGCGCGTAGTTCATCGAGCGCTGGAGCGCGAGCAGGTCCGGCACGGCCGCGAGCCACTCGCGCTCCATGCGTCGGAGCTCCCGATACCCCTCGAGGAACGGCCCCAGGAACGCGGCGACCGCTTCGTCGCGCGCCTCTCGAACCTCGCCTCGCGCGATGTAGAAGAGGAGGACCGCGATGTCCTTGACGAACCACGCGTACTCGCAGTTGTCGAAGTCGAACGCGGTGATCTTCCCTTCGGCGAAGCAGAAGTTGTGCATGTGGAGATCGGCGTGGATCAGCCCGTAGCTCTCCGGTGTTTTCGGTAGCCGGTTCAAGCGCGCGATGATCGCCTTGGTGCGCTCGCGAACGAGCTTCTCCTCGGGGGGCGCGAACCGGTCGATGTCGACCACGTCATACTCATGCCATTCCTGGCGCTTGAGCTTGGGGCTCGAAGGCGCGTAGGTCTCGGCGCGGTTGTGGAGCCGCGCGAACAGCCGGCCCAGGTCGCGGAACAGAGGGGCCTTCCAGTAGCGCTCCTTGAGCGGAGGCGCGTCGTCGAAGACGATGCCCGGCGCGCGCTCGAACGCGGTGGCGACGAAGTAGCTGCCGGGTTCGCGATCTTCGATCCGCTCCACGAACTGCCCCGAATCGGAGAGGACGGGCGAGGCGATGGGAATGCGCGCGGCGGCCAGATATCGAACGAACTCGACCTCGCCCAGCGTGTAGTCAATCGTTCGCCTCGTGCTGTGCGAGATGCGCAGGATGATGCCTTCGCCGTCGTCGTTCTCCGCCTCGTAGACGAAGTTCTCGAAGGCCGCGAGCTCGGTGAGCTGTTCGGGCGATAGGCCATATCGGCGCGCAGCCTCATCGCGAATCGGTTCATGGAAGCGGCGGACGAGCTCTGGATGCATCGAACCCTCTAGTCCTTCAACGTGAGGCTGCTCTCACCGTAGCCCAGCACGGTCGAGGCAGAGTCGCTGGTGACCGAGACCCCCAGGCCGCGCGCGAGGGTCTCCGCCAACGGGGGGCCATTGCGCGGCCGCGTGAACACCGCCAGGTCCATGCCGGTCAGGGGGTGATCCGGTCGGCGGAGCCGCTGGTTCAGCATCGCTTGCTCGCGCTCGACGACGCGCAGGCACCGGCGCTCCAGGGCGAACGCGTTGGCCGCGACGTCCGCGAGCTCTCCGAGGATGGGCTCCGCCACGACCACGTCTTTTGTCAGCCCGTGCGCGAAGAGCTCGGCCAGTCGCCGCCGGCTCGTGGCCTGCTCGGCGGGATCCAGCTTCGCCAGCCCGTCCAGCGAGGTGCCCTGTGGCGTGCCGGGGAACGCCTCGCCAATGCGCGCGAACAACCAGCGGCTGAGGTTGATCTCGCGCTGGTAGGTCTCGGCGAGGGGGAAGTCGTCCCGGAGCAACGGGTAGTGCTCGACGTCGATCGGCGCCTCCACGCGCTCTTGCAGCGCGGTGCGTGGGAGGTGTCCAGCGAACGCGGCCCGGAGCCGTTCGTGGAGCAGCCCCTGGGTCGCGCCGAGGAAGCGGACCACCGATTCGACGCGCTGCCCGAGCAGGCCGTAATCGAGCGCGGCGTCGAGATCGCCGAGGCGCGCCGCGATGTCGGGCTGGGCATCAATCGGTGCCGGGGCCGAGCCGGTCAACACCTGCAGGTATTCGTTGATGAGCGCCGGCGGCCCGGCGCACACGCCGTGCGGACCATGGAAGACCGCGTGACGCTCGGCATAGTCCACGATGCCTTGCGCGGTGACGGGCTGCTCGGGGGCATCGCGCACCAGGTCGTTGGTGACCAGGCGAACACCGTCGATCAGCCGGAACATGGCCGCGAGCCCGCTGTCGAGCGCTCCGTTCGGCACCGGATCGGTGCCCCTCACCAGCACGTACCCGACCGACGCGAGCGTGCAGACGACCATGATCTGGAGCTCGCCCGCGGTGAGCACCCCCGGGGTCCGGGGCGGCATGCGCGCGAAGAAGGCCTTGCGGAACTGCTCGGTCAACGAGAGCAGCTCCGGCCACTGACGCGCCATGGCCTTCATCGCCGTCACGTTCATCGGGCGCTCGTTCTGGTACCGGCTCCCCGCGTACTGGCACTGCTTGCGCACGGTGGGGAGATCGAGGAACAACGTGCGCGGTGCGACGTTGTTCTCGCCCACTTGCCGGCCGTCACCGTCGATCGCCGGATGCGCCACGCGGTAGACCGGCACGACCACCTCGAGGTTCGACAGCTCGAACGCCCGTCCGAACGCCTGTTCGGTCAGCACGGGGCAACGATTGTCGTGGGCGCTGAACGTGAGCGGCGCACGCCCTTCTGGCACCTCACCCAGCCGCTCAGGGAAGGACACCGAGGTGCGGCCCGTGGGCGCATCCGAGACCCGCCTCAACACCCGCTGTTCGATCAATGCTTCGAGCAGCTCCCGGATCTTCTCCCAGGAATGGGGCGCGCCGTCCGACCACGCCATGGCGTCGGAGGCGTGAAATTGCTCGACCTGGAGCAGCTTCTCGCCCAAGGGCGCGAGGTCCGGCTCGTCGAAGATGAGCTCCACCTCGCCATAGAAGAGGTGCAGGACCTGCTGGCCATTCCCGGCGTCGAGCCGGTCGTGCGTGAGCCGCCTTCGATTGGGAATGTAGAGCAACTCATCCGCTTGCAGCTGTGCCATGGCTTCTCACTCCCGCTTCAGTGTGACGTCGCGCGACCAGGTGCCGCCGAGCGAGCGATAGACCTCGACGCGATGGTTGAGCAGCAGCCGTTGCGCTTGCAGACTTGCGCGCTCGAGCCCGATCAGATTCGTCAGGGCGGTGAGCACCGTCAGATAGTCCGACTGCCCCTGCTCGAAGATCCGCCTCGCCTCGTCCAGGAGCTGCCGCCCGAGCTGGACCTGCGTACGCAGGCTGCGCAGGCTCGTCGCCTCGTTCTCCTCCTGGACCACGGCATTCTGCACCCGTCCGATCGCGGTCTGCAGCGCGAGCTGGTATTGGACCTGGCGACGCTGGAGTTGGATTGGCAATCGCAAGTGCTCGGTGAATCGCCGTCCATCGAACAGGGCCCAGGTCAGATTGAGCCCGACGACGGACTGGCCAAGGACCGGCTCCGAGAAGCCGACCTTCGCGGCGCCCACGCTGCCCACCAGCTCGATGGTCGGAAGCCAGCTCGCCCGGTTCGCGTTGATGCGGTGCCCGACCTCGGCGACGCGCAGCTGCGCGAGCCGCATCTCGGGCGTGTTCACGTTCAGGTCGCCTGGCGTTCCGAGTTGTGGCGGAGGCGGGAGATCGGGAAGCTGTCGCTCGAGTGGAACGATGTCGTCCGCGGGGCTGGGGACCCGGCCCAGCAGCGCCTTCAGCTCCGAGTTCAAGAGCGCGTTCCGGGTGGCGATCAGCGGCACCTGCGATTCGAGGTTCACCAGCAGCTGCTCCTGCTGCAGCACCGCGAGCCGGGGCGTGAGGTGCTGCTCGAACCGCGCTCGAATCAGCCGGAGCAGCTCCTTGTTGGAGTCGATCTGCCGCAGCGTGAGGTCCCGGAGCGCGCGGGCCTCGAGGATGTCGAACCAGATCTGGGTGATTCGCAGCGCGAGGTCCTGGACGCGGCCCTCGGTGAGCTGCCGCTGCTGCTCGGCGAAGTTCAACCCCGCGCTTCGCTGCGCCGCGAGGTTCCCGAACAGGTCGACCTGGTAGGCCACTCCGAAATCGGCGGTGGCGATGTTGTACTCGACCTGGGTTGCCGGCGCGGGCGGAACGATGGAGACGACATGACTCAGCCTCGCCGGGTTGAGGATGCCGACCTGGAGCGGGTACCACCAACCTTGCGGCACGTTGGGGTCGAGCTGGTTCTCGTAGATCAGCTCCCGCGCGTCGCGCAGGGCCAGGTTGCTGCCGAAGCACTCCTGAATGGCCGTGTCGAGCGCCGGATCGGCGAACGCCGACCACCAGACCGCGTCCTGGGTGACGCGCTCGGCGGGCTGCGCGGGCACGCCCTCCTTCGACGGCTGCGGGCTGGGAACCCCGCCCTCGGATGCGCTGGACGCTTGGGGCGGCTCGGTGCGCAGGTCGACGGAGGTCGCGTAGCGGCTCGGCGCCGGAGGCGGTTGGACGACGACGGGACGGATGAACTCGCAACCGGCGCAGGTCGTCGCGAGGAGGGCGAGCGTCAATCGAAGTCTCATGGGTGGCTGACGACCACGAGGGCTTTCGCGTGGTTGAGGACGCAGCGCTGCGCGACCCGCATGGTCTCGGGATCGAGGGAGGCGAAGCTCTCGTCGAGGATGACCAGCTCGACCCCCTGCAGCAGCGTGCGCGCGATGTAGAGCCGGCTCTTCTCGCCATGCGAGAGTTGCCAGCCGGTCTCGCCAATCATCTCCTCGAGGCCGGCGGGCATCTTGGCGACAAGCTCGTCCAGCCCGAGCTCCTTGCACAGCGCGGCGGCCTTGGCGCGCAGCTCGGGCGAGGTCGGCCACTCGCGTCCGAGCAGGAGGTTGTACGCGAAGCTGCCGGACAGGACGTGGTTCTCATGGAACTGCGGGGCGGCGGTGATGCGCTTGCGCCAGCCCGAGGCGCCGAACGTCGCGCGGTCCAACGCGTGCAGCAGCATCACCCCACCCTGCGGCGTCCTCAGGCCCGTGAGCAGCGAGACCAGCGTCGACTTGCCACCGCCCGATGGGCCCTCCAGCAGGATGCGGTCGCCCTGCGCGATCTGGAACGAGCAGTTCTCGAGCACCGGCCGGGTGCGCGCATCGTGGCGGAAGGTGATGCCCCGCGCCTCGATGAGGGTTGCGCCCGCGGCGTCGGTGAGCTGGCCTCCCTCCATTTCGAGAGGGACTTTCGATTCGAGCTCGGGGCGGCCCACCGCGAGCAACAAGTCGCGGATCTGCTCGAACGACACCGCGGCCTGGGAGACCTGCTGGAAGAAGACGGCGACCTCGTCGAAGGCTCTCAGCGCGAGCAGGACGCCGCCCACGGACACCGCCAGCGCGCTGGCATCGGCCGTACCGCTGCTGAAACTCGGCAGCAAGGTCAGCAGCGCGAGCACCAACCAGCCGTCCCGCAGGAGCGCGGTCAGCTGCATGGTCCGGCGGTCCATGACCTTCGAGAGCTCGGAGTAGGCGCTCAAGCGGACATCTTCGCCATCATGCCAGCGCTCGAGTGGGAGCTGCGCCAGACGCGTTCGATGGCCGAGCATGCGCTCGAGCAGGTCGTGGGTGATCTCGACGCGGGCGCTCGACCACGTCCGCTGGACGCCGTAGTGGCGGCGCGCGAGGACGAACGCGACCCCGATCCACAGCACGAGCACCGTCGCCTGGAGCCACCCGCCCGCCCCGAGCACGAGGATGACGCCCGCCAGGACCAGGTCGACGAGCGACAACACCGCGAGGAGGGCGCCGCCGACCGCGAGCTGCTCGACGACCTCGGCCTCGGCGACGCGGCCGAAATGGCGACCGATGCCGTCGAGCCGCACCTCGTCGGGGGTCAGCTTGAGGGTCCCCGCGAGCAGCTGCTGCTTGAGCAGCGTTCCGAGGCGAATCGAGAACACGCCCTGCCACCACACCTCGAGCATGCGCAACGGGATGGCGCAGGCGATCACGGCGATCCACCCCAGGAACCAGCCGGTCTCCAGGTGGGCCTGGAGCGCGGCACGACCGAGCAACCAGAACGAGCCCGCCAGCACCACCGAGAGGAGCGTGTGGCTCACGAGGATGCCGACGACGAGCGACGGGATGTCGCCGAGCAGCGTCCGCCGGCTCGCGGTGCGCCGGGGGCGCATGATCCAGCCGGTGCGCAGCTGCGCCTGACCGAGCCGCTGCAGCAGCATCTTGGAGCGGGCATGCTCGCGCGCACGGGGCGACATCTCCACGCCGCCGAGCAGCTGATCCACCTCGGCGGCCGTGGCCTCCTGCTCTTCGCGCAGGAGCGCGAGCGCGAGCTTCGTCTGGACCGGAACCTCCATGCCGTCGCGCGTGAGCAGGCGCAGCTTCCCGCGCCGCGTCCCCAGCAGCACCAGATAGGAGGGGACACCGTCTCGCCGGACCTGGAGGATGCAGGGCGCGGCGCGTTCGAGGACATCGGGCAGCTCGTGGTAGAGCGGCGTGATCGGCTCGAGCTCCACGCCGAGGCGATCTCCGAGCGCGAACATCCAGACCCGGCTCGGCTCGACGGCCGCCGCGGGCGGAGCGATATCGCCCGCGGTCCTGCCATAGCCTTGCTTCTGCGCCAGCAGATCCAGCGCGTCGGGCAGTCGCTCGACCGGCCACAACAGGTCGGAGGGTGGGCGCGTCATCCCACCAGCTCCAACCCGCCTGCGACGGGCTCTGTCTCGCCTGCGACGGGCTCCGCGACCGGCGTCTCCACCGGCTTCGGCACCGGCCTCTCCACCAACTGGCCGTCCGCCAGCCACCAATTGCGCCAGCGCCCACCGCCCCAGAGCAGCGTGCGGTTCTCCTGGTCGGCGCGAAGCAGCTCGGCGTATCGCGACTCTTTGTTCGCGAGCAGCTCCTTCGGCGGCCCGTTCTCGAGGATCCGACCGTTCTCGATCACGAGCACGCGATCAAACTCCTGGGTGTGCTCGACGTCGTGGGTGACACAGAAGAGGGTGATGTCTGCCCAGAGCCGCCGGGACTCGGCGAGGAGCCGCGCGCGCCGGTCGCGATCAAGACCGCGGAAGGGCTCGTCGAGGATGGCCAGGCGCACGCCGGAGCGAAGCATCGCGCGCGCCAGGCGCACGCGCTGCCCCTGGCCGCCCGAGACCAGCCCTCCGCCTTCGCCCAACGAGGTCTGCAGCCCGGCTGGAAGCGCCTCGAGGATGTCGAGCATCTCGGCGCCCTTCAGCGCCCCAGACAGCGACCAGCCGTGCGCGCCGTCGTTGCCATACCGGAGGTTGTCGATGAGGCTCTGGTTCCAGAGACTGATCGCCGGATCCACCCAGGCCGTGACGCGCCGCAGCCGCTCGACACCGGCCTGATCGAGCACCTGCCCATCGACCTTGATGTCGCCGCGCGCCGGCCGGAGCCAGCCGAGCAACAGGCCGACCAGCGTCGACTTGCCTGCTCCCGAGACACCGACGACGGCCACGTGCTCGCCGGGGGCGATGTTCAAGGAGACCTTGTCGAGGATGGTGTGACCGCCGCCTTTCACGCGGACCTTCTCCATCGTGATCGAAACGCCGCTCGCGGTGTCCGCGGGCGCGACAGGCTCCTGCGCTGACGCCTCAGGCCGGGCCCGCGACTCCTTGACGTCGCCGATGACGTCGAGGAGCCGGCGAACCCGGTTCATCGCATTCGGGAACGCGCGGCTCAGCACCATCAGCCGCTGGCCGAGGATGGGGAACCGCAGCGCCCAATAGACGACCAACAACACCAGCGAAGCCCGCTCGGTGCCCTCCAGGTACGAATAGACGAGCAGCATGACGAGGCCGTAGCTCACCAGCATCAGCCCGCCTTCGAACCCGACCGAGAGCGTCTGGAGCCAATAGCGCGCCTGGGTCCAGCTGACGAGCAAGGTCTCCTGCGCGCGGCGCAGCGACCGCTCGGCGCCGTGGATCCGGATCGGCGTGAGCCCGACGAGCGCGTTCAGGGTGAAGCCGCTGAGCGCGCCTGCGTGCATCTGCACGCGCAGGTCGGGCTCGAAGAGCAGCTTCTGCATGATCAGGGGCACGAGCAGCGTGACCGCCGCGAGCGCGAGCACGATGCCCCACGCGTGCGGTGCGGCCCAGATGAGCGCGACCGAGAGGCTCGAGACTTCGAGCGACAGGACCAAGGCCTGCGCGAGCAGGAGCGGCAGCGACCGCATCGCCTGGATGTTGTGCGTGCGAGACGCCATGTCGGAGGCGAGCCGGCTCTGGAAATAGCGGTCCTCCATCTCAGGGAGCTTCTCGAAGTACGCCTGCCGCAGCCGCACCTCGAGCCGGCGGCCGATGCCGAGCAATCCCAGTGAGACGGGGATCTGGATGAGCATGATGCCGAGCGCGACGCCCGCGAGAACGGCCATGCCCGTCGCGCGCTGCGCGAACGTGCCGAGGTCGCGCCCCAGGTCGAGCACTCCACGGAGCATCAGCGCTTGCAGGAGCCGCCCGAAGGTGGCGAACACCAGTCCCAGCGCAATCAGGCCCGGAACGACCCACGAATCTTCGCCTCGCAGGCGGAGCAGCGTTCGCGCGGGGCTCACCTGCTGGGCGACGAGCTCCGTTGCCAGGTCGCTCGCGAGCACGGCTCTCGGCGCGTCTTCGCCTGCGCGCGAAGCCTCGCGCCACCCGCGAACCCGCATCAGCACCGCGCCGGTCATCGACAGCTCGCCGTCCACCTCGGGGTTGGGGCGAACGGACCAGTAGGCAGCGGGAATGGGAACCTCGCCGGACTCGTCCTTCGCCATCATGGATTGGAGCAGGCCCGCCGCCGTCAGGCCTCGACGGATGGCGCCCGCGCGGATCATCGCTTCGGACGCCCGGCACGCGGCGTCGAGCCTGGCGATCTTCAGATGGCCGGGATCCTCGAGCGCCCCGGCAACCAGCGCCCGCGCCTGCGTTGCCCCCAGGTTCAGCAGGCGGCGCTCGAACGTCGCGACCGCCTCCTCGGACCCGGCCCATTCGCGCCAGCCGGTCGCCGGAACGGACGTGGTGTGCTGGTACAGGTGGCGCTGCAGCGTCGAAATCCGGGTCCAGTGACGGCCCGCCGCCGGGTCCATGACCTGGATGAATGGGCCGACGCGATTCCACAGCACCACGAAGTGCGGCCGTCCTCCCGCGCTGAGCGTGACGATGATGGCGGGGAGCGCCTTGGCTTCGGGGACCGCCACGTGATCGAGCGGAAGCATCACCTCCTCGGCGTCGAGCCCGAGCTGGTTCGCGACTTCATCCAAGGTGACGATCGAGGTGCCGTCGACGTCCGTCTGACACACCTCGCGAAGGACGCGATAGTTGAGCTCGACGCCCATTCCCGCGAACAGGCTCTTGAGCGAAGCGGGACCGCAGTCCGTCGCCGAGATCTGGATCACCTCGGGAATGATCGAGCGCCGGCGCCTGGGAGGAGTCATGGTCAGCGGGCCTCGGCTTCGGGCTGAAACACGGTCGTGGGCCGTTCCTCAGGCTGCGGATTCCATTCTCCGAGCGCCCGCATGAGCAGCGCGACAGGCGACGCCCGCGCGACCTCGACCTCCACCGTCAGGGTCATGCCGTGGCGGAGCCGGATGCGCGGATCGTCCGGCGGCGCGAACGCGAGCTCGACGCGCACCGTGCCGGGGATGGCCTCGGGCGTGGCGGTCTGGCCGGGCTCGGTTCCGACGGCCGTCACCCTGGCGGGGACCGTCCCGTAGAGGGTCATCGGGTAGCCGTCGAGCTTGAGGCGCGCCGTTTGGCCGGGCTCAATCAAGCCGACGTCCTCCTTCGGGAAACGGGCGCGCACCCGCACCTCGGCATCGCTCGCGACGATGGTACCGACCCGCTGCCCATCGGCGATGAACGCTCCCGCGCCGAGCTCCGCCACGTCGACCAGGTGGCCCGTGGCCGGCGCCCGATACTGCTTCCGCTCGATCTGGTACTCGAGGCGGTCGATGGTGCCCTGGAGCTCCCGAATCTGCCCCTCGGAGGCCAGCTTCTCGCGCTCGAGCCCGAGCAGCTGCGCGGCGAGGGTTTGACGGCGCACGTCCTGCTCGCGCCGCAGTCGGATGAGCGCCAGACCCTGCGCCGTCTGCGCGAAGTTGAGCGCGTCGACGTCGGTCGTGCGCTCGAGCTTCTCCATCTCCGAGACCGCGCCCGTCGGGCTCTTGAGGGCCAGCTCCGCGCGCTCCATCGCGAGCCGGTGCCTGGGCGCGAGCTCCTGCTCCCTCCCCAGCGCCTCCTTGACCGCGACCTCGTCCACCCGTGCCGTCAATTCCGCCTCTTCGTGCTTGTTGGTGATCTGCTGGCGGATGATGGCGAGCTCCTTCTCGGTCGCGGCGAGCGTCGCCTTGCTCCGCTCGAGCTCGAGGCGCTCGGCCCGTGTATCGAACTCGATGAGCAGGTCGCCTTCCTTGACCTCCTGGTCGAGCTTGAGCCGCGAGAGCACGACCCTGCCCGCGCTGGGCGGCTCGATGCGATGGACGGCATTGTGTGGCTCGATCCGGGCCTGTGAGCTGGCCTTGACGAGCGGGACCGTGGCGAACAGCGACCAGGCGATGAGCCCGCCGACGCACAATACCATCAGAGCCACAAACACGAGGCGTGTGTCTGACTCGTAGTTCATGGAACGCAGGGTTCGCTCGAATGGATATGCCATGGCCCACGAACAAACGTCGCCTTGATGGTCGCACCGTGTCAACACCTCGGCGGCTGCTTTTGCAATTCACCCTCGCAGGACCCGCATACAGACCCCTCGCTGCGACACGGGACTTCGTCCGCATCGCCGCAACGCGTCGCAATGCATCACATGGTGTCGCGATGTGTCACACATTGAGACGGCCATTTGTTTGCCCTGGCTTGACATCACTAACAGTGCGTGTAGCGTTAGGTTTTGAAAGGAGGCACGACATGAAGATCAAGCTCCACGTCCGCGGCGGCCCGAAGGCGCGTTAGTAGTGAGCCGTTTTGACGCCAGCTGTT
Source organism: Myxococcaceae bacterium JPH2 (assembly GCA_016458225.1). Classification (NCBI taxonomy): domain Bacteria; kingdom Pseudomonadati; phylum Myxococcota; class Myxococcia; order Myxococcales; family Myxococcaceae; species Myxococcaceae bacterium JPH2. Next base: position 26,780 of record JAEMGR010000039.1, read on the forward strand.
GAGGCTGGTCGTCCCTCGTTTCCGATGAACAGAGGGGGGTTGATGGGATTTTCCATCAGCCCCTCCTCTCATTTCTGGCAACGCCTTGATCTTGCAAGTGCTCGTTCCTGGCGAGCATGGATAGGCGAATCAGCCAGCTTGAGCTGACCTGGCGCCTTCCTCCGGCCTGCTGAGGTAGCCACACCTCCCGGAGCGGTTCGGCAACCGCAACTGGAAGCCCGCCAAGCAAAATCACGCAATACATGCAAATCAAGCCAAGCAAGGCGATTGCTATGTTCCATGACATCTCCGTCATGACAGGCGCGTCGCGCCTGCCATTCCACGAATGTGTCGCGAGAGCAGGGCCACACGGCGGCTCACTCGAAGTGCCCTTGGCCATTCATTTGCACAGAGCCCTGGCGGCCGACTTCGCCGTCCTTCTCCTGGGGTTCCATGCGTCCTCGATGTCACGCCGGGCTGTTGCTGTTGCTGTGCCTGTTCACCGCTCCCGCCTGGGCTGAAGACACCCCAGAAGCCCAACCCCAGGGGCAACGAAAGCACCTCCTCGTCGGCCTGCGTCTGGGGTATGCCTTTCCCGTCGGAGACCTCATCCGCGACCAGAAGCTCTCCTCACGCTATGCGGGGATGCTCGCGCCCCAGCTCGACGTGGGCTACGCACTCACCCCTCACTGGTCGGTGGAGGGGGTCTTCCAGAATGGCATCGCGCGCATCGCGCCAGGGGCCTGCGACCCGAGCGTGCGGTGCAACGGATACCTGGTGCGGCTTGGAACGGGCGTGAACTATCACTTCCTGAGTCAGGGCCCCCTCCAGCCCTGGGCGGGCGCGGGCCTCGACCTCGAGATGTCCTGGTTGACCACGGGTCCTGACGGCGGCACGCAGCAGCGAAAGGCCTCGGGCTTCCTCTTCGCGCATGTCCAGGGAGGTATCGACGTGGAGGTCGCTTCGTTCCTCCGCGTCGGCCCGTACTTCACGGCAACCTTTGGGAAGTACTCTTCCCTCTTCGAGACCTTCGACCCGTTCGGTGGCAGTCAGACCGTGCCGAGCTCACGGCGAGCCGTTCACGGCTGGCTCGAACCGGGGCTGCGCATCCAGTTCCTGCATTGAGCCCGCGCGAGCGTCACGAGGCCCGCGAGGAAGGCACGTCCTTCGCGGCGCGGTCAAAGGCCTCGCGAGCGCGCTGAACCTCAGGGCAGTTGCGCTCCGCCCACAGCGCGAGGACCGTCACCGGCTCGAGCAAGGTCCGCCCCAGGTTCGTGAGGGCGTAGTCGACGCGCGGGGGATTCGTCGGGAGCACGGTGCGCAGGACCAGCCCATCGCGTTCGAGCCCGCGCAAGGTGAGCGTCAGCATGCGCTGGGAGATGCCATCGAGGGCGCGCTTCAAATCACTGAAGCGCAGGGTGCCCGCCCCCAGGTTGACGATGACGAGCACGCTCCACTTGTCACCGACTCGGGTCAGGACCTCGCGAGTGGCCGCGCAGTCCTCGGCGTAGCTCCGAGTCAACTTGCCGTTCCCTAGTGACTTCAATGTGCCTCCTTGTCCGTCGCCGCGCGGCGAGCAAGATAGTTCCAGTCACCCCGCGTCACCACGCGCCCTCTGCCCGCGAGGAAATCCGATGACTGAACTCACGCGAAACGAAACCTCCGGCGCGTCGAGCGCGCGCCCCATCCCAGCCGCGCCATCCCGAGGTCTCCACTTCGGACTGTGGATGGTCCAGGCGTTGTTGTCCCTCACCTTCGTCGGCACGGGACTGTGGAAGTTCCTCACGCCCATCCCCGCGCTCGCCGCGATGATTCCGTGGGCCGGACAGGTCTCCCCCGCCTTCTTGTATGTGACGGCCGCGTTCGACCTGCTCGGAGGATTGGGCCTGGTGCTGCCCGCGCTCACCCGCATCCAACCGGGCCTGACGTGGCTCGCGGCGCTGGGCTGCGCCGTCATGCAAGTGGGAGCGATTGCCTTTCACCTGTCGCGCGGGGAAGCGGCGAACACGCCCTTCAACGCCTTCCTCGTGGCGCTCGCGATCTTCGTGTTCTGGGGCCGCCGCGCGAAGGCGCCCATCGTGCCGCGCGCGTAACGCGTCCGAGCGGAGGGCCACCGAGGGCTCCCCCCACCCGCTCGCCCGAGGAGCCAGACGCCGCGTGTGAGCGCAAGGGCCGGCCGAACTCCGGCCTTGCGTTTCCCCGTCGCATCGCGAAGAAGCAGCGGCATGTCCGAGGAGCGCAAGCCACCGGGTCCCGTCCCCTCGCTGGTCGCGGGGACCCCCCCCTTCGAGACGGACTCCGCCCTGAGGGCGTGGCTCCAGGCCGAGGGCATCGAGCACGTCGCGCGCTACAGCCTGGGCCCCCTCACGCCTCGCGTGGATCCGGCGCTGATGCCACAGTTCCGCCCCGCCATCCTCCGACGACGCATGGTGGAGCTGGTGAGCGCCGAGTCGCTCGCTCGCTGGCACACCGAGGCACAGCCCTCGCCGAAGATGAAGGAGCTGCTGCCCCGGCTCGCCTGGCGATTCGTCGAAGAGGAGGCGGTGGCCGCACGGGATGCGCGCGCGGGCCTCGACGAGCGGCTGGCGCCCCCAGTCGAACCTCGCACGCACCGGGTCCACGCGCTGTTGAGCGCACTGCGCGCCCGCGTCCCCGCGTCGATTGCGCCGAGGCCCGCGGATCTGCTGCACGCGGAGGCGCTCGAGTTGGATCCGCTGCTGCCCGGCTTCCGCCTGCGCGAGAGCGGCATCTCGGAGCTGCCCGTGGGCTCCCAGGCGGGCTTCATCCTCCCGGAGATGCGGCTGACGTTCTCGCCCACGACCGCGAGCGTGGAGTGCACCTGCGGCGCCACGACCTGCGTGCATGGCCTGGCCATGGTGGACACCGCGCTGTCATGGCTGCGCCAGCCCTGGTCCGAGAACTTCGGCGAGACGCTGGCCGAGTTGGTGCGCCCTTCGTGGGAGCGCACGCTGCGGGCCCTGGAGCGCGCGGTCGAGGAGAACCCCGCGGGCGCTCCGGGCTCGGAGCTCACCTGGCGACTGGAGGTCATCGAGGGCTACGGCGTGGAGGTCGCCGCGTATGCCCACCGCCGCAACAAGAAGGGGCAGCTGAGCGCGGGCACGCGGCTGAGTCGGCGGCGGCTGTTGCAGGAGTACGGCGCGCAGCTCTCCCCCCTCGACGCGCGCCTCGCGGTGCTCCTTCCGGAGACGACCGCGCCGGCGTCACGCGCGCTCCTCTTCGAGTTGGTGGACCATCCGCGGCTCCACCTGGATGACTCCCCGGACCTCGTGCGCGTCGAGCGCGCCAAGGTGGGGCTGGTGGCCGAGGACCGAGGCGGGTCTGTCGTCGTCACGGCGGGCGTGGAGGGAGCGTCCCTGTCCTCCACCATGGTGGAGCGCGTGCGGCGCTCGCGCCCCGAGGAGGTCCTCTACCTCTGGGACGAAGCGGCGCGGCGCCTCACGGTGCTCGACGTGAGCGTGGATGCGAGGACGCTGCTGGGCGTGCTCGCGCGTCACGGCAACAGCTTTCCGCCCGAGAGCCACGGCGCGCTCCTCCAACACCTGTCGCAGCTGTCGGTCCGGCTTCCGGTGGCCCTGCCGCGCAGCGTGATGGGCCAGGAGGTCGTGCCGCTCGACCTGCCCGTGGTGCGGATGGAGGCGCAGCCGGGAGGACAGGTCCGAGTGGAGCTGCGCACGCGGCCCCTCCCCGAGAGCCCACCGCTCGTGCCCGGCGAGGGCTCGCGGGACGTGCATGTCCGCCGAGGCACCGAGCCCATGCACGCGGTGCGCGACTTCGTGAGAGAGCGCGCCCTGGCCGAGGCCCTGCGCGCGAAGCTGCCGCTCGACACGGCCGAGCCCCAGGACACGCCGTTCAGCTACCTCTTCACCAGTGCGCAGGGCGGCCTCGCCCTCCTCGCCGCCACGGTCGCGATGGAGCCGCGCCCGGAGCTGGAGTGGGTGGGTGCCCCCATGCGACTGCTCGCGGGGCGCGGCGCGGGGTCGCTGCACATCACGCTCGACAAGAAGCGCGACTGGTTCGGCGCGCTCGGAGACCTGTCGGTGGATGGCGAGCGCGTGGAGCTGGCCCGTCTGCTCGACGCGGCCCGACGCAAGCAGCGCTTCGTCCACGTGAGCGCCCAGACCTACGTGGAGATCGAAGACGCCCTGCGCGCGCACCTGGAGCGCCTGGCGGATCACACGCACAGCTCACGCCATGGTTTGGAGCTGGGCCCCTCCGCCGTGGAGACGCTCACCGCATTGGAGAACGCGGGCGCGAAGGTGGAAGCGGACGCGGCCTGGAAGTCCCTGGTGGAGCGCATCTTCGCGGCGAAGGAGCTGCGCCCGCGGCCCCCCACGACGCTCAAGACGACGCTGCGCGACTACCAGCTCGAGGGCTTCCGCTGGCTCATCCGCCTGGCCTCGTGGGGCGCGGGCGGCGTCCTCGCGGACGACATGGGCCTGGGCAAGACGGTGCAGGCGCTGGCCGTGCTGCTGGAGCGCTCGCGGCTGGGCCCCGCGCTCGTCATCGCGCCCACGTCGGTGGCGTTCAACTGGGTGGACGAGGCCCAGCGTTTCGCGCCCTCGCTGCGCATGAAGCTGTTCTCGGAGCAGGTGGACCGGGGCGGCACGCTGGAGCGCCTGGGCCCTCGGGACGTGCTGGTGCTCAGCTATGGCCTGCTCACGCGGGACATCGAGCGCCTGGCCGCCGTGCGCTTCTCCACCATCGTCTACGACGAGGCCCAGGGCCTGAAGAACGCGGTGACCCATCGCTTCCGCGCGGCCCGCGCGCTTCAAGGTGACTTCAAGTTCGCGCTCTCCGGCACGCCGCTGGAGAACCACCTGGGCGAGCTGTGGAGCCTCTACGCGGTGGTGTTCCCGGGCCTGCTCGGGAGCTGGGAGGCCTTCCGCACCCGCTTCGCGCTGCCCATCGAGAAGAACGTGGACCCCACCGCGGCCCCGGCGCTCGCGCGCGTGCTGCAACCCTTCCTCTTGCGGCGCACCAAGGCCCAGGTGGAGGCGCAGCTGCCGCCCCGCACCGAGGTGCGAGTCCCGGTGGTCCTCTCCTCCGCGGAGTGGCAGCTCTACGAGGACGCGCGGCTGGCCGCCCTGTCCGACCTGGAGTCCCGCCCCGAGACGATGCGCGACCAGGAGCGTCGCATCGAGATCCTCGCCGCGCTGACACGGCTGCGTCTGCTGGCGTCGCACCCGCGCCTGTATGACGCCAATTCCAAGCTGGAGTCGTCCAAGCTGGAGCGGCTCATGGAGCTTGTCGACGAGCTGCGCGCGGCGGGACAGCGCGCGCTCGTGTTCAGCCAGTTCACCTCGCACCTGGCCCTCGTGCGCGAGCACCTGGACGCGCAGGACATCGCCTACGAGTACCTGGATGGACAGACACCCGCCGGGGCCCGCTCCGAGCGCGTGCGTGCCTTCCAGGAAGGCGACGCCCCCCTCTTCCTCATCTCGTTGAAGGCAGGCGGCTTCGGGCTCAACCTCACGGCCGCCACCAGCGTCATCCACCTGGACCCGTGGTGGAACCCCGCCGTCGAGGACCAGGCATCGGATCGCGCCCACCGCATTGGCCAGGACCGCCCTGTCACCATCTACCGGCTCGTGGCGCGCGGAACCATTGAGGAGAAGATGTTGTCGTTGCATGAGCACAAACGAGCCCTCGTCGCGGGTGTGCTCGACGGCAAGGACCAGGCAGGAAGGCTCTCCGTGAAGGAGTTGCTCGGGCTGTTGTCTCAGCGGCTGACGACACATGACGACGAGGAGATTCCCGACTCGCGCCACTGAATCCCAAACATGGGACAGAAATACCTCCTTTCACGGGAAGACAGGCATGTTAGGCTGGAGCCGCAGCCCTCCCCATCCACGGTGAGACCGACCATGCGCTCTTCGAAGAAGTACGCCCTTGTCGCGGTTGCCTTCCTGTTCTCTGCCTCCACGGGTTTCGCGCTGGGAATGTATCCCCAAGGCGCCGAGAAGCTGCGCGGCGGCACCGTTTGCAGCGACAGCTCGCAGTGCAATCAGAACGCGGGCGAGTGCTGTGCCATCGCCGGTCCCAACGTGGGCGTCTGCGCGCCGCGGGACCTGGGCATCCCCTGCCTCGACGCGTAGTCGCGAAGCCAGACGCGCGCCCCTGACCCCGAAGGTCATGAGCACACCCCCACCGAGCAAGATTTCCAAGGCGTTCGCCATCCTCTGCGCGGTGGGGGTGCTCATCCTCGTCATGGTGACGGCGAGCATCTCCCTGATGTCGGGGACGAAGGTCCGGCGCCTCTTCGGGATGTCTCAGGAGGCGATGGCCGGGCGAGGCGTGATGCCCTCTACGGGCGAAGGCCGCGTCGTCCACGCCGACGCGTTCGCGGAGGACGCGGGGACACCGGCCCCCGTCCAGGCGGCGCCCCTTACGCCATGAAGCCGCTGCTCAGCCTCCTGCTGGGCACGGCGCTGGGCTTCGGGTTGTTGCTCGTGGCCTTCGGCCCGCTGGAGCGGGCGTTCCCCGCCCGGGCAGGTCAGCGGTTCGCGCGTCCCGCGTGGCGTGTGGACCTGGCCTACTTCCTGGGCCAATACCTGCTCTGGGGCCCCCTCACCGTCTGGGCCATCGACGCGAGCCGTGACTGGCTCATGCCCATGGCGCTGGCGGGACTCCGCGCCACGGTGGCGCGCCAGTCGCCGTGGCTTCAGGTCATCGCGGGAACCGTCCTCTGCGACCTGGGTGTCTATGTCTGGCATCGCCTCTGTCACCAGGTGCCCTGGCTCTGGCGGTTCCATGCCATCCACCACTCCGTGGAGCATCTGGATTGGCTGGCCGCGCACCGGGAACACCCGCTGGATGGGTTGACCACCCAGTTCGTCTGCAACCTGCCGCTGCTGGTATTGGGCATCCCCCTGGCGCCCCTGGCCATGGTGGTTGCCTTTCGTGGGATGTGGGCCGCCTTCATCCACTCCAATGTGCGCCTCCCCCTCGGCCCGCTGGGGTTTGTCTTCGGCTCCCCCGAGCTGCATCACTGGCACCACGCCCGCACCGAGCAGACCCGACATAATTTCGCCAACCTCGCGCCCTACCTGGACTGGCTCTTCGGAACGTATCATCGTCCCAAGAGCGAACAGACCTGGGCGCTCGGCCTCACCCGAAGCTTCCCCAAAGGCTATCTGGGGCAACTCCTGGCACCCTGGCGCGCGAATACACATCCATCTCGCACAGCCCAGCATCTGGCGGTGAAGCAAGCGGGTGCTTGCGATTTGAATGACACCACCACCACGCAATGATTCCCGTTGAGCAAAACAAGCTATTCGCGTAATGCAAGCCAGTCCTTGAATGCATCGTTTCACACTTGAACCGTTTCCCAAGGACTGGAGAAATCATCATGGCATCTCGCAACATCGTGCAGGGATTCCTGCGTCCGTCGCGTTGGGCCTGGGCCCTGCTGTCGGTCGCGGTTGGCTGTGGTCAGGAGCCCGCGGCGCCGGCGCCCCAGCCCGAGCGCCCCGCCGCTGAGCAGTCCGTGCAAGACATCCAGCAGAAGGCCTCGCAGCTCCAGGCGCCCCCGGGCTGCACCGAGGTCACCCTGGGCGAGCTGCACACCGGCGTGGACCTGACGCCGACGCAGTACTCCGCGCAGCCGACGTACCGGGGCAACTTCGCCAACTTCGCGGGTGCGGCGGATGACCTGGCTCGCATCCGGCTGGACGTCAACACGGCGCCGGGCCTGTATGACTTGTCCACGGGCGGCACGAACCTCTTCACGTGCGAGCAGTGCGTCTACGGCTACAAGGACGTGGGAACGACGGACCAGACGCTGTTCGTCGCCGAGTCGGGCTCCATGCTGCTGGCGCTCAAGGTCTCGCCGGACCAGACGGTGGGCGCGCTCGCGAACGTGACGCTGCGCCAGTCGGTGGACGCGGCGCCGGTCAACGCGCCTTACACGGGCAGCGCGGCGGTGGCCGGCGGCCAGTGCCTGTGGATCCGCTTCGCGACGTGGAACACCGTGCGCAACGGCGGGTGTGATCCGCGCCAGGGCTCGCTCACCTCGAACGTCCCGGGCCTGACGTGCGTCCCCACGGACGCGGCGGCCAACGACGGCACGCTGGAGAAGTCGCTGGGCAACAAGACGCAGGGCGCCGCGTGCACCAGCACCCCGGCCGCGTCCTCGCACGAGCTGGCCACCACGGACTGCGCCACGGGCTACGCCTGCTCGGACACGTACACCGCGGACCGCCAGTGCCTGGCCACGTGTGACTTCCTGGCGCCCAACCCCGGCTGCCCCACGGGCACGGTGTGCGGCGTCTACGGCCTGTGCATGCAGCAGTCGGTGATGGAGTCGCAGGGCTTCGACTTCGACCCCGCGCTTATCGGCCAGACCTGCACCAAGAGTTGGGCGGAGTACTGCGGCGTCGAGGGCGCCCGCGGCGTGTGCGTGGACCTGGACCGCGACGGCCACGGCACCTGCTACCGCGCGGCCCGGGCCCGCTCGGCCTGCGGCGCGGGCGAGGAGCTGGGCTACATCGGCTACCCGCTGGCCAACGGCGGCTATGACCGCTCCTACGGGTTCTGCTACCCCGACGGGAACTGAGTGAAACCGCGCCGGTCCGGGCCCCTTCGCCCGGGCCGGTGGCGGCCCCGGGAATGTCAGACCCCCCGCGTATTCTCCATGAATCGCAAACGAAACCTGGGAGGGCCGCACATGATGGTTGAAACCCGTGAGTCGCCGCGTGTCTCGGTCAACAAGCTGGGCCAGTTCCTCACCGGCACGCCGGCCTTGCGCAAGCGCATCATCTTCATGCAGAAGCACCCGCCGGAGCCGCAGTACCTGTACTACCCGGAGGCCACGCGGGCCATCACCGAGTACCTGTGCCACGGCCGCAGTGACGCCATCCTGCGCCACCACCAGCGACTCCTGGTCGACGCCGCCGCGCAGAACCCGGAGGACGCGCACCGGCTGGCGTTCAACGCCGACGCCATCGAGCGCTTCCGGGTGGCGGCGGACGAGCTGGCCCTGACCCACGCGGTGCCGAGCCCCGCGGACGCGTCCGCGCCGCCGCTGGAAGTGGCGGGCGTCTCCATCAACGTGCGTCCGGAGATGCTGCTGCGCTCCATGGACCGCCACGGAGAGATGCGCTCGGGCCTGCTCAAGCTCTACTTCTCCATGCACCGCCCCCTGGACGAGCGCGCCGGGCAATACATCACCACCGTGTTGCAGGAGTACGCCGAGCAGCGGCTGGAGCAGCAGGGCGTGGTGGATCACCGTCTGGTGCGTGTGTTCGATGTGTTCGCCGGCCGGGTGTTCGTAGCCCCCAGGGCGCGTCAGCGTCGCCTGAGCGACGTGCGGCTCGCGTGCGAGGAGATTGCCGCGCGTTGGGATGTGCACTGAGCCACGCGCGCGTCAGGTGATGATCCGCCGACGGGCGAGTCAGCCCGTCGGGCAGGCCAGTCGATGAAGACTTTCCGCTAGGGATAAAGGCGTTGCGAGAGACCGGAATGACTTTCCGGCGCAGTGCCTTTCCCCGAAAGGAAGTCGACATTGAGTCAGAGACTTCGTGGTGGCAGGTGGATGTTTGGGTCGGTCCTGAGCGCGGTCCTGCTGAGCGCGTGTGGCAGTCACCCAGAGGACGAGTCTCCCGTCCGGGCCGAGGATGCCGCCCAGGACGGGAAGCTCAGCGCGACGGTGTCCGTCCCCAAGGCCGCGCTCGCGGCGGGCGAAGAAGTCACGGTGCGCGTCACCCTGACCAATGACTCGTCACATCCCGTCAAGCTGCTCAAGTGGCGGGTGCCCGGCGCGGGGCTGATGGACGGAAGACTCGACATCACCCGGGATGGCGAGCCCGTGGCGTACACGGGCGCCCATTACAAGCGCGTGGCGCCCCGCCCGCAGGACTATGTCACCCTGGAGCCCGGGGAGAGTCTCAGCGGGCCGGTCGCCGTGTCGGGGGTGTATGACTTGTCGCGCTCGGGCACGTACCGCATCCGGTTCGAGCTGCCCGCGCGCGCCGAAGAGACGGTGGCGGAGCTGGACGCGCCCGAGGTGAGCCTGTTCATCGAGGGCAGGCCGGACCGGCGCGCGTCGCAGCCCTCGCCCCAGGTCACCAGCTCCAGCCTGGCGTTCTCGGGCGGCTGCACGCCCTCGCAGCAATCCACCATCGGCGCGGCGCTCAGCACCGCGATGAACTACGCCAGCGTCGCCGCCGGCTACCTGTCCGCGGGCCCCACCATCCCCGCGCTGCGCTACACGACCTGGTTTGGAATCTACCGGCCCAACGGCTGGAGCCTCGCGAAGAACCACTTCGCGCGCATCCAGACCACCCTGAGCACGGCGTCGCTGGTGGTGGATTGCAGCTGCGCGGACAGCGGCGTGTATGCCTATGTCTACAAGAACCAGCCCTACAACATCTACACGTGCGGGGCGTTCTGGAACGCGCCCACGCGGGGCTCGGACTCGAAGGCGGGCACGCTCATCCACGAGCTCAGCCACTTCACGGTGGTGGCGGACACGGATGACTTTGCCTATGGGCACACCGGCGCGACGACGCTCGCGCTGACCCGGCCCTCGCAGGCCTTGGACAACGCGGACAACCACGAGTACTTCGCGGAGAACACGCCCCCCATTCCCTGACGCGGACGTCCCTCAGGGCCTCGCGCCGTGCGAGATGACGAGCACGGTGTCGGGCTGGGGATGCGCGCGCGCCCAGTTCTGGAGGGCCGCGAAGCCATCCGGAGCCGGGCGCGCCGTGTCCAGCGGCACCTCGTCCCGGTGGGGATGAAACAAATCCCGAGCCCCCAGGTTCTGGGTGGCCCAGGTGCGCCACCCCGGCAGCGACCCGCCGGGCGAGGGCTGCAGCGCCACCACCGAGAAGCCCGCCGGAGAGAACACGCGGTGCAGGCCCACCACGGTGGCGCCCGTGCCAAAGCCACACACGAGCGTGCGCACGGCGGGGAAGGCATCGCGCACGCGCGCGAGCAAGCCTCCCGCCCAGGCTTCGACGCACCCGATGAGCGCGCCATTGGCGAGCTGCCGAGGCCAGAGCCAGCCCTCGCGCTCCAATGCCAGACAGCGCTCCCACTGCTCCGCCAATCCACCTCCGGTGCGCACCTCGCCGCGAAATCCGTGAGCGCGCAGGTAGGTCTCGCCCGAGGCGTCGGTCAGCGCCACGGTGGGCACGCCTCGCTCGCGGCCCAACGCGTCCAGGGCCAGCGCCGTGGAAGCGCCCGACATCTCCACCAGCCCGCGCGCATCCCCGGGCATGTCCGCCAGGAAGCGCGAGAACGTCAGGTACTTGAGGCTGCCCGAAGGCAGCGCTCCGCCCCAGAGCACCACCGGTCCGCCCTCCTCCGGGCGTGACAAGGGAAGCGACATCCGCATGGCCCGTCCTCCGCAAGAGCCCGCCAGAGGCTCGCGCTCCCTGCACGTTCGCCGTGACGCCCGGGTGCACTCCACTGAGTCAGGGGGGCCCCGCCGAGACTTCGTGTACCGGAGGACGATTCACGGCGAGCAGGAAGGCGGGCGCGGGCGCGGCCCCATCGAGCACCGGCCGTGGCCCATCGCGCCGTGAGGCCCATCGCGGCGGTAGCGCGCTCACGCGACCGTGAGATAGTGGACCCTGGACGCGCATGCATCGTCGGCTCCTCCCCACACTCCTGGCGCTCGGCTGTGGCCTGCTGGCCCTGGGTTGGGGACTGGTGAGCCTCCAGCGCATCTTCACCCAGGAGCGCGACGATGCCCGCGCCCAGGTGCGCTCGCGCCGAGAGGCGTTGGAGCAGCTCGCCACGGAGGCGCTGCGGCGAGCGCTGGCGCGCAAGCTGGAGGAGAACGTCCCCGCCATGCACGCGGCCATGGGCGACGCGCTCGCGCCCGGCGAGGGCTTCTACCTGTCGTTCGGGGGCCACCAGTACCTGCCGCGCCTCGCGCGTCCCCTCATGGGCAACCAGGCCCCCGCGCGGGCGGCCTACGAGGCGATGGCGCGCCAGCTCGCGGAGGGAGCGGCGAGCGGGCCCTGGCACGAGCGACTCACCCGCCTGCGGCAGGTGGAGGTGGACCTGGACGCGGGAGATCGCGCGAGGACGTCCGCGAGCGTGGAGGAGCTGCTGCGCTATCACGCCGCCCATCCGCTGCCGTCCACGCAGGAGCTGCCCTTCACGCTGCTCGTGGTGGAGCGCCTGCGGCGAGGCGCGGCCACGCCTCCCTTGGTGCGCTCGCTCCTGCGCGAGGGACTGCCCGAGGACTACGGCGGCGTGGCGCGCGGGGCGGGCCTGCAGCGCGACCTCCTGCGCGGGCGCGACCGCATCACCCAGGCGGACTTCGACTTCCTGCACGAGCGAATCGTCCAGGTGAGCACCGCGATGGGCGAGCGCAGCGACGACTTCCAGGCCCGTGCCCGCGAGGAAGGCGCGGGTGCGCTGGTGATGCCCGCGGGCCTGGTCGGCCCCATCCTCCTGGGAGAGCGCTGGTACGTGGAGCCCGGCAAGGACGAGGTCGTCCGCGGACTCACGGTGGACGTGGACGCGCTGCTCGGCGACATCACCCAGGACCTGCGTCGGCGCGGGCTCTTCGGCACCAGCGGGCGGGTGCTGCTCAGCCCCTCGGGCGCGGTGCGACCGCTGTCGGACGTGGGGCTCGTGGTGGCCATGCCCGAGTGGGCCGCGGCGGAGGCGGACATCGACGCCCGCTACGGCTTGAAGACGCTGCTGGGGGCCGCGTGCGGCGCGCTGGCGGTGGCCATCGTCGCGGTGTCGATGGTGGCGCAGCAGCGCAAGCACCGCTTCCTGGAGCTGAAGAACGACTTCATCGCCACCGTGTCGCACGAGCTGCGCACGCCCCTGGCCTCCATCCGACTGCTCGGCGAGACGCTGGAGCGGAGGCTCGGCCACACCGAAGTGGCGGGCGACTACCCCACGCGCATCGTCCGCGCCGCGGATGGGCTGCACTTCCTCGTGGAGAACATCCTGTCCTTCAACCGCATCGACAAGGGACGCTGGAAGCTCCAGGTCTCCCGCGTGCGACTGGAGGAGCTGGTGGGCCTGTTGCGCGACGACCTGACGGACGTCGTCCCGGTGCCGGTGGCGCTGACCTCGGACGTGGACGAGCTGGAATTGGAAGCCGACGCCTCCCTGCTGCGCATGCTCTTCGCGAACCTGGGCCGCAATGCGTGCGCCTACAACCGCCGCAACCCGGTGGAGCTGTCCATGCGCGCCACGCGCGTGCCCGGCCACGGGTGCACGGTGCTCTTCTCCGACAACGGCGTGGGCATCCCCGAGTCCGAGTGGGAGCGCGTCTTCCAGGACTTCTACCGACTGTCCCCTCCCGGGCAGGAGACGCAAGGCAGTGGCCTGGGACTGGCGCTGTGCCGCAGAATCATGGCCTTGCACCGGGGCACGCTCCACATCGTCGCCTCCGGCCCCGAAGGCACGACCTTCGCGCTGACCTTTCCCGAGTCGCGCCTCCACCCATGACGCTCTCCAGCCCAACGCCCTCCACCCGCCCCACCATCCTCATCGTCGAGGACGACGCCAACCTGCGCCTGGGCCTGCGCGACAACCTGCGCGACGAGGGCTACGACGTCACGGAGGCCGCGTCCGCCCGAGACGCCGAGCCCCACCTGCGCGAGCGCGAGTTCGACCTGCTCATCCTCGACGTCATGTTGCCGGGCGAGGACGGCTACACGTTCTGCCGCCGCCTGCGCGCCTTGGGCATCAAGAGCATGGTGATGATGCTCACCGCGCGCTCGCTGGAGGATGACCTCATCCGAGGCTTCGACGCGGGCGCGCAGGACTACCTCACCAAGCCCTACCGACTGAGGGAGCTGCTCGCGCGGGTTCAGGCCCTGGTGCGCCGCGCGGGAGTCTCACCGGCCCAGGTGATGGGCTTCGCGGGCTACAGCCTGGACCTGGGCCGCCGCACGCTCACGCGGCCCGATGGCGGGCTGGTGGAGCTGACCCGCACCGAGTTCGATCTGCTCGCCTTCCTGCTGCGCCACTGCGACCGCGCACTGCCCCGCGGAGAGATCCTGGACGCGGTCTGGGGCCGTGACGTTGTCGTGGACCCTCGCACGGTGGACAACTTCGTCTCCAACCTGAAGAAGAAGCTCGGCTGGACGAGCACCTCGGGGTTCACCATCCACACCATCCGAGGCGTGGGCTATCGCATGGAGCTGTCCGGTCCTCTCACGTCATGACACAACCATGACGAAGAGATTGCGCCCCGCCGGCCAAGGCGAGGTGCGGACTCCGTAGGTTGACTCTCGTGAAGGCGCGGCGCCTGGAGCGCCGGCCTTCCGGTGAGGAGGCCAGTCGGATGTTCCATTCCGTGTTGGAGCGACAGGGATTGCGTGCGGGGCGCCTGGGAACCGGCGCGTGGGTGTCCTTCGGAGTGCACGTGGGACTGTTGGCACTGGTGGTGCTGATGACCAGCCAGCCCGCCGCGGCGCCGCTCCCGAAGGAAGTGGAACTCGTCTTCCGCCCGCCCGGGCCCACCATCGCGAAGGGCACGCCCGCCCCCGTCAAGCCGGCCCAGGCCAACACCCCGCCGCCGCGGCGCAATCGCCCGCACATGCCCTCGGTGGTGAAGCCGCTGCCCATGGACCCGCCGCCCGCCAACATCGAGCCGCCGTCGACACCGTCCTCGGACAACGCGAACGCGAATGCGAATGCACCGGGCGGCGATGAGCCGGTGGGCGATCCCAACGGCGATCCGAACAGCACCAGTAGCATCGGCCATCTGCCCATCCCCGGCCTCGACACGGCCCTGCAGTCCTCGGGCACGGACATCCTCCCGTTCGGCGCGGCGATGACGCCGCCGGTGCGCCAGGGTGGCGAGCCGCTCGCCTACACCCATGAGGCATTGGCCGCGCGCGTCGAGGGCAGCCTGGTCGTCAAGTGCGTCATCACCGACACGGGCAAGGTGCACAAGTGCCGCGTCATCAAGGGACTGCCCTTCATGGACGAGGCCGTGGTGGAGGCACTCGAGTCCTGGCATTACTCGCCGGTGACCTTCCAGGGCCGCCCCGTCAGCGTCTCGTATGTCTTCAACCTCAAGCTGAAGCTCCCGCGCTGAAGTGGGCCCCCCGCCGGGTTCCCTGGACGACAACGCACCGTCTCCAGGGACCCTTGACGGGCGCGAAGCCCCGCACCCACTTTCGAGCCGAACCCGGCGACGGGAGGGGACGTGGCCACCGCGACGGATCTCGACTTCACGTACAGCCAGATTGACCGCCTCTTCCGGCTGTCCATTGGCGAGATGGCGGACTTCAGCGGCGCCCGCTACGACGGTGACTTCTCGCTCAGCCTCGAAGAAGCCCAGCACCGCAAGCACGAGTTCATCGCGGAGAACCTGGGCATCACCTCCGGCTCCCGCGTGCTGGACCTGGGCTGCGGCTGGGGCCCCTTCCTGCGCTTCGCGGAGTCACTCGGCGCCCACGCCACCGGCGTCACGCTCTCCCGAGGACAAGCGGAGTCCTGTCAGCGCCACGGCCTGGACGTGCACCTGCGAGATTGCCGCACGATTACCCGCGACACCTTCGGAAGCTTCGACGCGGTGGTCAGCCTGGGCGCCTTCGAGCACTTCTGCTCCATCGACGAGTACCGACAGGGAAGACAAGAGGCCATCTACTCGCAACTCTTCGCCTCGGTGCGCGAGCTGCTTCCTCCCGGTGGGCGCTTCTATCTCCAGACGATGGTGTTCGGGCCCAAGATGCTTCCCTACGAGGCCATCGACCTGCGCGCGCCCCGCGGCTCGGATGCCCATGTGCTGGGTTTGATGACCGCGCAGTTCCCCGGCTCGTGGTTGCCCTACGGCCGAGAGCAGCTGGAGCGCACCTTCGCCCCCTTCTTCCGGTTGGTGTCCGCCACCAGCGGCCGGCTCGACTACATCGAGACCATCCGACAGTGGCGCCAACGCTTCTCCGAGTTCAGCCTGCCCAAATTCGCCGTCAAGATGACCCTGCTGCCGCGCTACCTCTTCAGCCGACAGTTCCGCAACGCCTTCGCCTCGGGCATCAGCGCCAACTCGGTGTGCTTCGAGCGCCACCTCTTCGACCACTATCGGATGGTCCTCGAGGCCGTGTAGCCCGGCCAACGAACGGCCGCGGAAATCGAACTGGGCTGTCGAAGAAATCTCGTTCCCCGCGTTCTGTGAGCATCCGATGTCGCGCCCCCGCGCGGCCTCGGCGGAACCACATCAAAGGGGGAACACCATGCAGGGAAGCACCTGGCGCGCGCCACGCATCGGCGCGCTCGCGGCACTCCTGGGAATCGTGGGCACGGCGGGCGCGGCCGAGCCGACCACGGCTCCGACGAGCCCCACCCGAGGCATCACCACCGGAATCATTCAGCGCGAGCTGCACCGGCCACCCGCCCTCGTGGGCAGCGGCGATCTCGCGCGACAGGCCGCGCGCTCATTCATCTCCTGGGCCAGCCTCTCCACGGCGGATGAGCGCGAGGACGCGCGGCGGGAGATTCTCGCGGGCGCGGCCAACCCGGACATCGTCCGCGGCATCATCGCCGAGGCGCGCGAGGCGAATCAGACGGACCACAGCCGCGCGCTCGTGTCGCTGGCCATCCTGGGAGAGATGCGCACCGAGGAGGGCGAGCGCTACCTGAGGGACTTCATCAACGAGCCCCTGCCCACGAAGGGAACCGTCGTGGAGGGTGACCTCATCGAGGCCACCGCGATGGCGTCCCTCCAGGCCAAGGCCGTGGACGGGCTGGCCTTCCGAGGCACGCGCGAGGCGGACGCGGAGGTGCTGCGGCTGGCGGGAGCGCATCCCTCCATCATCGTGCGCGCGGAGGCCATCAGCGCCTACCTGTGGAATCACGGCGACACCGACGCGGCCCGCGAGGCGCTGCGTCCCTCGGTGCGCAAGAACGAGCAGATCCTCCTGGAGCGCGTGCGCCACGTGAGCGGCGAGAGCGCCGAGCAGTTCAATCGCAAGCTGGAGGCTTTCACCCGCGCGCACCCGGAGCTGGCGCCGCCGCCGCCCGAGTACCGCAAGTCCGGCCCCGTCGTCGCTCCGGAGCAGAGCCCGAACCGCTTCTCCGAGCCGCCCCCGGTCGCGCGCTGAGCCCTCCCCCACTTCCGAGGAATCCCACATGAACTTCAAGCAAGGCATTGCCCTCGCGTCCGCGCTCTGCGCGCTCGGCGGGGCCTCTGAAGCGCTCGCCACGTGTGATCAATCCGGCGCGAGCCAGGCCGACATCGACCTCTGGAACATCCACGGCTGCTGGTCGGACTTCTATGTCTGGCAGGCCAAGGCGTATGACCTGCGCTCCGGCGACTGGAGCGGGCGCGGCTGGAATGACGCCTGCAATGTGGCGCTCGAGTTCCCCAAGCACTGGAGCGCGGCCTATCTGGTGAGCTACGGGCTGGCGGACAATGTCTCGCAGTCCTTCCACGGCACGGTGGACTACCGCGCCACGGCGGAGGCGGCGAGCGGCAACTACCACGACAGCCTCTACCACTCGGTCACCGACGACGCGGGCATCTTCGGCCGCTTCACCCCGCGCATCTGGCCGTGGGACACGGACCGCGTGGAGACCGCGTGCCCGCTCTACAACCGGACCTCCGCCAACGCCAACCCGGGCTCGCGCGGCGGTGACTTCATGCACGAGGGCTGGCACGCCAACTACGACAAGTATGGCATCAACAATGGTGACCAGGGCGGCCACCGCGCCGGCCCCACGGGCGCCTGCACCATCAATGGCTGTGACTACTTCTACTTCCACGGCATCGGCGCGTATGCCTATGGCGCGATGTGGGAAAACAATGGCACCGCCAGCCGCTTCCACTCACCCAATCAGGTGCAGGTGGAATATCTCTGTGATGTCGCGGATCAGCCCAAGAGCTGGGTTCCCGCGTCGGTGAGACAGACGGCCGCCTCGGACGCCAACACGCGCGCCGTGACACGCTTCATCAACGGACCGGGCTATTCTTGCGGGAGCCCGCGGCCCTGGTAGTCGGAGGTTGAGCATGGCGCACCTGAAGCCAGTCCACACACCGCGTCGGGTGCGCCTGCCGTGGATGCTCGCCACCCTGTTGGCCTGTTGTTCATCCCAGCCACCCGCGACGGAGGGCACGGGCCAGTGGATGTCTGTCTCCACCGCGGAGGCCCCCACCGCGGGCCTGCATGACACCGCCGTGGCAGGAGAGCGCGAGGTCTTCGTCTGGGGAGGGCTGGGCGGCTGCACCGTGCAAGGCCTGTGCGGCACGGGCGCCCGGCTCGACCCCGAGACCAACACCTGGGCGCAGATGACCGAGGCGCGCGCCCCCTCGCCTCGCTATCTCCACACGGCCGTCTGGACCGGAGCGGCGTTGCTCGTCTGGGGCGGCGTGGGCTGCGGCACGAAGGGCACCGCCGGGTGCGGCGACGGCGCGGCCTACGACGCGCACAGCGACACCTGGACGCCGATGGCCACCGTGGGCGCGCCCTCCGCGCGTGGCTGGCAGGGCGCGGCGTGGACTGGCACCGAGATGATTGTCTGGGGCGGCGAGGAGCCCACGGGCCGGCGCGTGCTCGGAGATGGCGCTCGCTACGAGCCTCGGCGCGACACGTGGGTGGCGCTGCCCTCCACGGGCGCGCCGTCCGCGCGCCGCTACCACACCGTGGTGTGGACCGGCACCGAGCTGCTCGTCTGGGGCGGCAGCGGCGATGCGACCCAGGACGTCGCGCTCGACGACGGCGCCGCGTGGTCTCCCGCGACGAATGCGTGGCGCCCGCTCAGCCGCACGGGCGCGCCGCGAGCGCGCTGGGCGCACACCTCCGTGTGGACCGGCACCGAGCTGATCATCTGGGGCGGCCTGGGCTGTACCCGCGACGCGAGCGGCGGCCCCGAGCGCTGCGCCGACGGCGCCCGCTACAACCCGGCCCGCGACACCTGGACCGCCCTGAGCACCGCCCAGGCCCCGTCCGCGCGCACGGGACACACCGCGGTGTGGACGGGCCAGGAGATGCTCGTCTGGGGCGGCGCCGCGCTGCGGTGCGTCGACGGCAGCTCGGGTGCGTGCCAGGACGGTGCCGCCTATGCCCCTGTGACTGATTCGTGGCGTCCGCTGACCCGACGCGGTGCGCCACCTGCTCGCGCTTCTCACTCTGCCGCGTGGACCGGAGGCCACATGCTGGTTTGGGGCGGCGTGGCCAACGGCGGCAGCGAGGTGACGCTCAACGATGGGGCCCTGCTCGCGCCATGACGCGAATTAGAATTCGAGGTTTATTTAGCGCCACGGGAATTCATTGTGAAACCAGCTTAACCTTTTGACTTCGCGTCGTTCAGCCGGTGACGATTCCGACCCACGGCATCCTGATGGGGGGGCCGGCCAGAGCGAAGCGAGGTTCGAATGGCGCGGAGTGGAGCAGTGATTCCAGGGTGCGTGATCGCACTCTTCTCGTTGCAAACCTTGGCGCAGGAGCCCACGTCGGGCGCCGCGCCGTCGACCCCACCCGCGGCGAATCCGCCCGCGGCGACCGCACCGGCGCCAGCATCCGCGCCGAGTCCGGCACCTGCGGCGACCGCACCGGCGACCAGCGCGCCGGCGGCGACCGCTCCGGTGGAGGGACGCACCATCCGGGGCAAGGTGTTCGACAAGCTGACGAGCGACGGGCTTCCGTTGGTGCGCGTCATCATCAAGGGCTCGACGAAGGGCACCGAGACGGAGGTGGACGGCAGCTTCACGCTGCCAGGCGCGCCGCGCGGACCGGTGACGCTGCTGTTCTCCAGCCAGGACTACAAGGAGCGAGAGGTCTCCGTCGGAGCCAGCCAGAGCGACGTGCGCGTCGTCATGGAGGGCAGCTTCTCCGAGGAGATGGTCGTGGTGGGCCGCGCCAGTGAGCTGGCCCGCAAGAACGTGGCCAACGCGGTGGCGTCCGTGAACGCGGAAGAGGTCACCCGCACGCCCACGCAGACGGTGGATCAAGCCCTCCAAGGGAAGATCGCCGGCGCCAACATCCAGAGCAACTCCGGCGCGCCGGGCGGTGGTCTGCAGATCCGCATGCGCGGCGTGTCCACCATCAACGGCTCGACGGCGCCGCTCTACGTCGTGGACGGCGTGCTCGTCAGCGACGTGGCGGTGGCATCCGGCGTGTTCGCGGTGACGGCGTCCGTGGGCGGCTCCAACCCGTCGCCCACGCAGGACAATCAGGTCAACCGCATCGCGGACATCAACCCCAACGACATCGAGAGCATCGAGGTCCTCAAGGGCGCGTCCGCCGCCGCCATCTACGGCTCCAAGGCGGCCAACGGCGTCATCATCATCACCACCAAGCACGGCCGCACCGCCGAGCCCGAGGTGAACGTCACGCAGCGGGTGGGCATGTACACGCTCGCCAACAAGCTGGGCTCGCGCCAGTTCAACAGCCTCGAGGAGGCGCAGGCCGCGTACAAGAAGGTGGACGTCTCGCAGTACTACGTCCCCGGCCGCACGTTTGATCACGAGGCGGAGCTGGCGGGCCGTCGCGACGTGTCCAGCGAGACGCTGGCCAGCGTGAGCGGCGCCTCCGGCAACACGAAGTACTTCGCCTCGGCGCTCGTGAAGAACGACGAGGGCATCGTCGCCAACACCGGGTATGAGAAGCAGTCGTTCCGCCTCAACCTGGGTCAGAAGCTGGGCGAGTCGGTGGACGTCAGCGTCACCAGCAACCTGCTGCACACGCTGGGACAGCGCGGCCTCACCAACAACGACAACCGCGGCATCTCCAACTACATGGTGCTGCCGTTCACCCCGTCGTTCTACGACGCGAAGGCGGGCTCGGACGGCCTCTATCCGTCCAACCCCTTCCTCGGGAGCACGGCCAACCCGCTGCAGACCATCGCGCTCATGCGCAACGACGAAGACGTCTGGCGCCTGGTGGGCAGCGCGGACGCCACGTGGCACGCCTGGCAGACAGACGAGAACCACCTGCGCGTGCTGGCCAACTTCGGCGTGGACCGCTTCCAGCAGGAGAACACGCTGTACTTCCCGCCCGCGCTCAACTTCGAGCCGGTGGATGACGGCAAGCCGGGCAGCTCGCTGTTCGGCACCAGCCAGGTGCGCAACCTCAACGGCGGCCTCAACCTGGTCCACACGTACTCGCCCACCTCCAAGAGCATCGTGGCCACCACCTCCGGTGGTATCCAGATGGAGGAGCGCAGCCTCGACTCGGTCTACATCGTCAGCCGCAACCTCAACGGCGGACAGCAGAACGTGGACTCGGGTACGGACGTGAGCGTGCGGCAGAACCGCACCCTCGTGCGCGACCGCGGCTACTACATCCAGGAGGAGGCCCTGCTGTTGGACCAGCGCCTGACCCTGGTGGGCGCGCTGCGCGCCGAGCAGAGCAGCGCCAACGGCAACCCGGACGCGCTGTTCTTCTATCCGAAGCTCGCCTCCGCCTACCGCATCCCCACCACGTCGCCGGCCTTCAACGAGCTGAAGGTGCGCGTCGCCTACGGTGAGACGGGCAACCAGCCGCTGTATGGCCAGAAGTTCAGCGGCCTGGCGGCCACGGGCAACATCGGCGGCAACCCGGGCCTCGTCGGCACGGGCATCGCGGGCGACCCGAACATCAAGCCCGAGCGCCAGCGGGAGATCGAAGCGGGCGTGGACGCGCTCATGTTCGGCGGCAACGTGGTGGCCGAGCTGACGCTCTACCAGCGCAACATCAGCGACCTCTTGCTGCAGCGCACGCTGTCTCCGTCCACCGGCTTCGCCACGCAGTTCTTCAACGGCGGCTCGCTGCGCAACCGCGGCGTGGAGGCGATGCTCCAGGTGACGCCGGTGCGCGGCGCGCTGGAGTGGACGTCCGCGGCCACCTTCGCCCTCAACCGCAGCAAGGTGACGGACCTGCCGGTGCCGGCGTTCCAGACGGGCGGCTTCGGAACGAGCCTGGGTTCGTTCCGCATCGAGAAGGGCGCGTCCGCCACGCAGATCGTCGGCAACTCGGGCCTGGATGAGAACGGCGAGTGCTGCGTGGTGAAGAAGCTGGGCGACACCGAGCCCACCTTCCGCATGTCCTTCACCAACTCGCTCAAGTACGACGCCTTCACGCTGTCGTTCCTGTTCGACTGGCAGCAGGGCAGCGACATCATCAACCTGACCCGGCTCATCTACGACTCCGCGGGCGCGTCCGCGGACTACGTGGAGCACGGGCGAGATCGCCTGCAGGCGCAGGCCACCAACGCGGGCATCTACATCGAGGACGCCACGTTCCTGAAGCTGCGCGAGGTCACCGTCACCTATCAGCTCCCGCCCACCTTCGTGGCGAAGCTGCCCAAGGTGAAGACGGCCCGCCTGAGCTTCAGCGCCCGCAACCTGCTCACCTTCACCGGCTACTCGGGCCTCGACCCGGAGGTGAGCAACTTCGGCAACCAGGCCATCGCGCGCAACATCGACGTGGCCCCCTATCCGCCCAGCCGCAGCTTCTGGACGTCTCTCGACGTGGGGTTCTAACCACCATGACCATCCGACCGATGAAGAACCTGTTGGCGGCGCTCTGCGCCGTGATGGCCCTGGGCGCCTGTGGCAGCCTGGACGTACCCGACCTCAACAATCCCAGCCGCGATGACTTCGTGGAGAAGCCCACGCGGCAGGCGGTCGTCTCCGGCGCCACGGGCCTGTTGCTCGGGCGGCGCGTCGGCATCGCCGCGCAGAACGGCTACGTCGCGGAGCTGGGCGTGCTGGGCCGCGAGGCATACATCTTCGATGCCTCGGATCCCCGCTTCGTCACGGAGCTGTTGGGCCCTGCCCTCGACCCGGGTGGCCCGGTGTTCGGCGGCAACTTCTGGCTCAACCCCTACGCCAACATCCGCAACGCCAACACGGTGATGGACGCGCTCCCTCGCGTGGCGGGCATGACCGATGCGGAGAAGGAGGCCATCCGCGGCTACGCCAAGACGCTCCAGGCGTTGGACCTCCTCCTCGTCCTCAACACGCACTACGACAACGGCGTGGTGCTCGACGTGAACCGGCCGCTGGGCGACTCCCTGGCGCCCATCGAGACCGACAAGGCCAAGGTGTATGGCTTCATCGTCGGCCTGCTCGACGAGGGGCGTGACCACCTGCTCCATGGCGGTGACACCTTCCCGTTCGCCCTCAGCGCGGGCTTCAAGGGCTTCAACACCCCGGCCACGTTCCTCAAGGTCAACCGCGCGGTGAAGGCGCGGGTGGACGTGTACCGAGGCGACTTCGTCCAGGCACTGGAGGACCTCAGCGGCTCCTTCCTGGATGTGAAGGCGGACCTGTCCGTGGGTGTCTATGACAGCTTCGGCTCGGGCTCCGGTGAGCTCGGAAACGTCCTCAACGGCCCGACCATCTTCGTCCACCCGTCCCTCATCACGGATGCGGAGAAGAAGGTGAATGGAGACCTGGACAACCGGGTGACGCGAAAGACGAAGAAGGGCGCGGCCGGCAGCGATCCGGACGGCAAGGTGTCCTCCGACATGGCGTTCACCCTCTACCCGGACAGCAACGCGCCGGTGACGATCATCCGCAACGAGGAGCTCATCCTCCTGCGCGCCGAGGCCAACATCGGCCTGAAGAACTACCCGGCGGCGGCGGATGACCTCAACTTCATCCGCACCACGTCCGGAGGGCTGGCGCCCCGCTTCGACATCACCGAGGCCACGGCCCTGGACGAGTTGCTGAAGCAGAAGCGCTACTCCCTCCTCTTCGAGGGCGGCCACCGGTGGATCGACCTGCGCCGCTACAACAAGCTGGACACGCTGCCCCGGGAGTACAGCGACGCCCCCGTGCACAAGCAGTTCCCCATCCCCAAGCCCGAGATGGACGGACGGAAGTAATCGTTGAGACGTGAGGCCCCGGCGCTCGCCACCACCGGCAGCGCCGGGGTCCTCCCCGCAGGCTCGAAGCGCGCTACTCGGAGAGCAGCTCCGACCAGAAGCCCACGAGCCGCCACGCATCCCTGAGCCCACCTGCCCTGTCCAACTCCGCGTGCGTGACGAGCGGGGTGATCAACAGGTGCACGTCGGTGCCCGGCTCCAACGAGCGCGCCAGCGACGCGGACTCAATGGACGGGATGACCGAGTCCTCCGAGCCATGCACCAGGTACACCGGCGCGATGGGATGCGGTGCCCGCTCGGGTGACATGCCCAAGGTCTCCCCCAAGCCTCTCGAGAGCGGCAAGAGCCACGTGCCCAGCGACGCGACATTCCGCTGATTGACGAAGCCCATGAGCGAGGCGGCCGGCTCGGCCATCTCCGTCTGGAGTTCGCGAGCCCGCGCGAACGTCGCCTCCGCCCTCTTGCCATCCGACAGCGTCAGGTTCGACGCGCGCAGGAAGGTCAGGATGCCGACCCGCAGCGGCTCCAGTTGCTCGGTCGGGACAAACCGCTCCAGCAGGTTCAAGAGCAACACCGCCACGCCGTAGTCGTGGGGCGCGCGACGCACCCCGTCTGCCTGCACGCCCGTGCACAGGAAGGTCAGCACCCGGCTCAGGTCTCCGTGCCCGCCAAAGGACAACACCGCGGCCACGTGGGGATACAGCTCGGGCCTCCCGGCGGCAATCACAGACATGCCGCCGGAGAAGCTGATGCCAAACAAGTCCACCTTCCCGTCAGGCACCAGGTCCGCGCGCTCGGCCACCCACAGCGTCGCGTCCGTGATGACGTCCGGAATGCGCGGCGAGATTTCATAGTGGAGCAGGTCCGGTGGCTCCGGGGTGAGCACCGGATGGCCGCCCGCCGCGAGGTCTCCCGCGAGCTTGCGCAAGCGCGGTTCGTCAATGCCATCCGAGTGCACGCCGGACGTGAGCACCACGAGCCGTCCGCTCCGCTGCTCGGGCAAGTACAGGCGTCCACGCACGTCGCCGTGGCGGGTGGGGATCTGCAGCTCGGAGGTCTGGAACGGACCCGTTCCCCAGCCGCCCACGAAGCCCGCCACGGAGCCTGGGAGTCCCGCCGCGCGCACGACGAAGGACAGCCCCCGAACCCAGGGCGGGACCACGAGCCCCGCCGCGAGCAGAACGACCCCCAACGCCACCCAGGGGCGCCACCGTGGCGCCCGCTTCCCTACTGCATCAGGTGCTCGACGAACGTGCACAACCGCTCCCGCTCGAATGGCTTCTCCAGCAGTTCGCGGGCCCGGTGTCCCACGAACTCGCGAGCCTGAGCAGTGAACGCGCCTCCGGTCATCAACCCCGTGTGCGGCGCCAGCTCGGGAGCCAGCCGCTCCAGCTCCACGAGGAAGTCCATCCCGCTCATTCCCGGCATCATCAGGTCGCAGAGAATGGCATCGAAGCGTTCCCCGTGCGACAGGCGTTGCAGCGCCTCTCGCGCGTCTTGGAACACGTGCACGTCGTACAGGTCTCGCAGGAGCCGGCTCACCGAGCTGCCCACGGAGGGCTCGTCATCGATGAGCAACAGGCGGCGGCGGTCTCCCGGCAGTGACATCCCCGCCAGCCGCGGGCCCACGGGCGCCGACACATGCGCGGAGAGCGCCGGCAGCTCCACCCGGAACGCGCTGCCGCGCCCCGGCGTGCTCAGGACATCGATGCGGCCCGCCATGGCCTGCACGATGGTGAGGCAGATGGACAACCCGAGCCCCGTCCCCACGCCCGTGGGCTTGGTGGTGAAGAACGGATCGAAGATGCGGTCCTTCACCTCGGGCGTCATGCCTCGCCCGTTGTCCTCCACCTCCAGCATCACGTAGCCGCTGCGGCCCGGCCGCGCCGAGACCCGGATGCGATTCTCCTCGGCGGGACGCTCTGGAAAGGCCTGGAGCGCGTTCACCAGGAGGTTGACGAGCACCTGCACGAGCCGGCCCTCGTTGCCGTGCACCGCCAGCACCGGCTCCAGCGAGCACACCAGCCGCGCGCGGTGCTGCATCTCGTTGCGCACGAGCCGCAGCGCGCCTTCCACGGCGCTGTGCACGTTCACCGGCCCGTGGTGCTCCTCGTCGGTCCGCGAGAACGTGCGCAGGTCTCGCACGATGGTGCGCACGCGGCCGGCACCTTCGAGCGCCTCGGCCACCACCTGTCGCAGCTCGCCCAGGTGCTCGGCCGGAAGCGCGGGCTGAGCCAGCCGCTCCCACAGGTAGGACAGGTTGGAGGTGACGTAGGCGAGCGGGTTGTTGATTTCATGCGCCACGCCCGCCGCGAGCGTGCCCACGGAGGCCATGCGCTCGGCCAGGCGGAGCTGGTGCTCCAGGCGCTTGCGGTCGGTGACGTCGCGGATCACGGCGACGAGGAAGGGCTCGCCCTCCTCGCTCGTGAAGGCGGCCTTCTTGGTCACGAGGCAGCGCGAGTGCCCCGCGCTGTCGGTGAGCAGCTCCTCGTTCTCGTCGCCCTGGCGGGTGCGGAAGACGCGCTCGTCCTGCCGCCAGAAGACCTCCGCCTCGTGGGCGGGAACGAACTCGTAATCCGAGTGCCCCAGCAGCGCGGACGCCTCGTGTCCCATGAAGCGGCAAAACGCGCTGTTCATCGCGACCCAGCGGTGCGCGCGGTCCTTCACGAAGAGCGGATCCGGCACGGCGTCGAGCGCGTTGCGCAGGAACGCCACCGTGCGGCGCAACGTCTGGAGGTCCTCGCCTCCGTCCGCCTCCAGCCGGCGGCGCAGCGCCACCAGCCGAGCCCCCCACGCCGAGCCGGGCGGCCGGGCACACTCGTCCGCGCCCGCCAGGGCGAGCGCCTCCGCGTCGGAGTCACCGCGCGACGTGAGCACGACCAGGTGCGTGCGGAGCGGAGCGCGGTGCGCGTGCAAGTGGCGACAGCGGGCCACGAGGGTCTCCAGCGGCCCTCCCGCGTCCCACAACACCACCAACCCATCCGGGACGGAGTCAGGCGGCGCATCCACGCAGAGGACGCGACACCCACGACCGGTCTCGGTTTCGCGCAACCCCCGCTCCAGCGTCACGACCTCGGACGCCGGCATCGCCACCAGCAATGCGTGCACGCCTTCGCTCCTCGGTACCGCCCACGCCGGACACATGAACGGCCCGGCCCGGATTACGGACGGGTGCTCCCCGTGAGTCAACGCGGGGCGGAGCTGACCACGTCACGATGCAGTCGGGTCTCGTGAGACTCAGGCGCGACGGCCAGAGCGAGCAGCCAGCTTGGGGCCCACCTGGCACACGGAGAGCAGCGAACACCGTGCACAGCGGGACGCCTCGAGCTGAGCCGGGCAGGCACCACTCATCCCGAAGTGGCACAGGGCGAAGTCGAACCGGACTGGATCCTCCGGATCAATGCGTCGCAGGGCCGCCGTCACCTCCTCGGCCGTGCGCCACGTCAGGTCCGTGCGCGCGGTGAGGCCCAGGTGCTGGGCCATGCGCCCGATGTGAGTGTCCAACGGGATGACGAGCGCGGAAGGAGGTATCCGCTTCCAGATGCCGAAGTCGACCGCGTCCGGACCTCGCACCATCCAGCGCAGGTAGAGGTTGAGGCGCTTGGCGGCTCCAGCGCCCAGGGGCGAGGGCAGCAGGTGGTGCAGGCCCCGCTCAGGCCCGAGCTTCGCGCGCAGCGGCTCCATGGGGACCTGCCGCAGCGTGGTGGTGAAGACATCCAGCGCGCCGTGCAGTGTCCCGCGCTCCGCCAGTCCTCGCGCGAACACCGCCTCCAGGCTGCCGTGCTCGCGCAGCGCGCGCCCCATGCCCATCAGCAGCACCGCCACGTCGGTGCCCACGTTGAAGCGGTAGACGAAGCCCTCCAGAAGTGCGCGGGCCCCCTCCTCCTTGAGGCCCCGCACGAACGCGGCCGGAGACGCCCCCATGCGCTGAAGCAGGGAATCGACCTTGGGACGGAACAGGTCCGCGCGCCCATACGCGAGCGCCGCCGCGAGCAGCGCGCTCACCTCGATGTCGCGCGGATCCGAGTAGCGATGGGGAAACTCCACCGGGTCGAACCCGATGCGCGCGCGCTCGTCCATCGCGGACACCAGCGCCTCCAAGCGGGGCCGCAGGAGGTCCACCGCCCGCGGCGACAGTGCCGCGGACGTGGACTTGCGAGCCTTCGTGGCGCGGCGCGCTCCGGGCACGGTCAGCGGATCAGCTCGCGGACGACGTGGCCCAGCTCCGGGAGGATGAGCGACTCCAGGGCCAGCCGCACGGCCTGGGGCGAGCCCGGCAGCGCGAAGAGGATCATCCCCTGATAGGTGCCCGCCGTCGCGCGGGACAGCCACGCGGCGCTGCCCACCTGCCGGAAGGACAGCATGCGGAACAGCTCTCCAAAGCCTGGCAGCTCCTTCTCGAACAGCGCGCGCAGGGTCTCCACGGTGGTGTCGCGCCGGGCCACGCCCGTGCCGCCCGTGAAGAGCACCGCGCGAGCGCCCGCCTCGCGAGCCTGGGTCAGCGCCTGGCGGATGGCCTCGGGGTCGTCCTTCACCACCACGGTGCCGGCGATGCCGTGTCCGGCGGCCTCCAGCCCCTCGCGCAGCACTCGCCCGCTCTCATCCCGCGCCGCATCGCGGCTGTCCGAGCACGTGACGACGAACGCGCTGACGCTCACCGGGGCGTGAGCGCGGTGCTCCGAGGCGACATGGTCGTGACCGTGCTCGTGCGAGTGGTCATGCGCGTGGGTGTGCTCATGCCCGTGGCCGTGCGAATGAGCGTGCGAGTGTTCATGGCCGTGGTCGTGCGAATGATCATGGGAGTGATCATGCCCGGGGTCGTGTCCATGAGAGTTCGCATGGCCGTGGGCGTGCTCATGCCCGGGGTCATGGTCATGGTCGTGGTCGTGTCCGTCGTGTGCCATGGGGTACCGCTCCTTCTAGGTTCCGAGGGCGCGAGGCGCGCTCAGGCATCGGGCAGTTCGATGACGAGGTCGCCCTCATCCACACCCACCGTGACCGTCGGCTGGTCGTCGCAGACCCCCGGCGACGTCACGTTCTGGCCTGAGTCCATGTCGAACCCGACCTCGTGGCAGGGACACACCACGGTGTTGCCCTCGATGCGGCCACCCGATAGGAGGCAGCCTGCGTGGTTGCACCAATCATCCAGGCCCTTGTAGCGCCCGTGGATCTTCGCGATGCACACGTTGCGCTTGCCGACCTCGTAGCCTCGCATCTCCCGTTCGGCGAAGTCCGCCGGGCCGAGCTTGATTCGCGTCATCGCGCCTCTTTTCCCACAACGCGGGTCCGCCTGCACTCCTGTTTCCCCGGCACTAGATTCCGGGTGGGATTCCCGACGTGAACGACTCGAAAACGCCCACCGCGATGCTCGAAAAGTCCGCAGTCGCCCAGGTCCTCCGCGACATGGGTCTGCTCCTTCAACTCCAGGGCGAGAGTGGATTTCGCGTCCGGGCCTATGACATCGGCGCGGACCGGATCGCCGGCCTCACCCAGGACCTGGCGGCCGTGGTCTCGGAAGGCCGCCTGCAGGAGCTGCCGGGAATTGGCCCCGCGCTCGCCGAGAAAATCGTCGAGTTGGTGACCACCGGCCGGCTCACCGCCTTCGAGGAGCTCAAGGCCCGCTTTCCCGCCGGCCTCTTGGAGTTGATGAAGCTGCCCGACCTGGGCCCCAAGAAGGTCGCCGTGCTGTGGAACGAGCTCCACGTCAGCACCGTCGAGGAACTGGAGGCCGCCTGCCGCGACGGGCGAGTCCGGGCGCTCAAGGGCTTTGGCGCCAAGAGCGAGGCCAAGCTGCTCGAGGGCATCGCGCTGTACCGTCGCGCCAAGGGCGAGCGGAAGCTCCTGGGGGATGCGCTGCCCGTGGCCGAGGAGCTGCTGGCCCGCGTGAAGGCCGCGCCGGGCGTGGTGCGCGCGAGCCTGGGAGGCAGCGTGCGTCGCCGCGCGGAGACCGTGGGCGACGTGGACATCATCGCGTCGGCGCCCGAGGCGGGCCCGGTGCTGGACGCCTTCGCCAACGCGCCGGGCGTGGCCACGGTGCTGGGCAAGGGCGACAGCAAGTGCTCGGTGCGGCTCGTCACGGGCGACCTCCAGGTGGACCTGCGCGTGCTGCCCGATGAGGACTTCGCCACGGCGTTGCACCACTTCACCGGCTCCAAGGCCCATCACCTGCGCCTGCGCAGCCGCGCCAACGAGCGAGGTCTCAAGATCTCCGAGTGGGGCGTGCACCGCGATGACGACACGAAGCTGAAGGTGGAGGACGAAGCGGCCCTGTACCGCCTGCTGGACATGCAGTTCGTGCCGCCCGAGCTGCGCGAAGACACTGGCGAGGTCGAGGCCGCGCTCGCGGGCACCCTGCCCCAGGACCTGGTGACGATGGAGGATCTCCAGGGCGCGGTGCACGCGCACACCACCTGGTCCGATGGTCGCGACTCGCTGGAGGACATGGCGCGCGCGGCGGGCGCCCTGGGCCTCAAGTACCTCACCATCACCGAGCACAGCGAGGCCGCCATCTACGCGGGCGGCCTCAAGGTGGACGTCCTGGAGCGGCAGTGGGAGGAGATCGACCGGGTCAACGAGCGGGTGCCCGGCGTGCGACTGCTCAAGGGCATCGAGGTGGACATCCTGGAGTCCGGCGCGCTCGACTACGCCGATAGCGTGCTGGAGCGGCTGGAGGTGGTCATCGCCTCCATCCACGTGCGCCACTCGCTGGACGAAGAGCAGATGACCCAGCGGGTCCTCACAGCGCTGGACAACCCGTTTCTGCACATCCTCGGGCACCCCACGGGCCGGCTCATCCAGAGTCGCGACCCCTATCCCCTGCGCATGGAGGCGGTGCTGGAGCGCGCCGCCGAGCGCGGCGTGGCAGTGGAGGTCAACGGCAAGCCGCAGCGGCTGGACCTCAAGGCCGAGCACGTGCGGCGCGCGGTGGGGTTGGGCGTGAAGCTGGTGGCGAGCTGCGATGCGCACCGCAAGGAGGACCTGACGAACCTGTCCTTCGCAGTGGCCACCGCGCGCCGAGGCTGGGCCCGCAAGTCGGACATCCTCAACACGCTTCCCGCGGAGCGGTTCCTCGCCACCTTGCGCGCGCGCCGGTGATAGGCTCCCGCGCGCGTTGATGTTCCCTGCTCCATCGCCCCGCGTCTTCGTCCTGTCGTGCCTCGCGCTCGCCGCCCCCGTCCTGGCCGGCGAGGACGCCCGTCCGTCGCGCGCGGACCTCACCCGCGCCCTGGAGCTGCACGCGCGCTCGACCGTCCGGGTCATCGGACCGAAGCAGACCGGGCTCGGCATCGTCGTGGGCACGCAGGGACAGGTGCTCACCTCGGTGCAGTACGTGGGCCTCGAGTCCGCCGAGGTCGAGCATGACGGGCAGGCGCGACCCGCGAAGGTGTTGCTCGCGAACGCCCGGCTGAAGGTCGCGCTCGTGTCCGCCTCGGGCGAGGCCTGGCCCGCCGCGCCAGTGCGCCTGCCGCCGGAGGGACTCGTCGGCCGGTGGGTGATGGGCGTGGAGCCGGGCAAGCGCGGTCAGCCGTCGACGCCTCGCGCGGCGATGGCTCGCAGCGCTCCGGAGCCCTTCTTCGACGTGGCCCTCGCGCTGCCCGCCGGGAGCCCAGTGTTCGACGCCGACGGGCGGCTGGTCGCGGTGGTGGTGGAGCGTCGCGGCAAGCAGGGCGCGCGCGCGCTGCCCTTGAGCGCGGTGAAGGCACAGCTCGCCTCGGCGGCAACGCCATGAGTCGCCCACCTGGACCGCCGTGGAAGGTGAGCGCGGTGCAGGAGGCGCTGGGCCTGTGGGCCCTGGGCTTCCTGGGCATCATCGGCGCGTTCCTCATCGCGGGAGGCACCAGCGGCCCCAAGCTCGTGGCCACCGTGGGCTTCCTCTACCTGCCGCTCATCCCCATGCGCTGGCGCGACGAGGACTACCGCGACTACGGGCTGACGTTGCGCGCATGGAAGGAGGACCTGCGGCTGTTCCTCCTGTTGTCGCTCATCGTCGGGCCGTTGTTCTTCGTGGGCTTCGCCGCCTTCGTGCAGCTCACCCCGCACCTGCCCGTCGCGCTGGCGCGCCACCTGACGCCCATCGTCGGGGAGGGCCACTTCCAGCCGAGACTGCCCCCGCGCTTCGGCGAGTGGATCATCGATCAACTCTTCGTGGTGGCGCTGCCCGAGGAGTTCTTCTACCGGGGCTACATCCAGGCCCGCCTGCGCGACGCGTGGCCACAAGGCCGCGTGGTGCTGGGCGCGCGGCTCGGGCGTGCGTTCTGGGTGACCGCGCTCCTCTTCGCGCTGGGACACCTGGCCATCTTCCAGACGTGGCGACTGGCGGTGTTCTTCCCTGCGCTGCTGTTCGGCTGGATGCGCGAGCGCACGGGCACCGTCATCGGATCCGCCCTCTTCCACGCCGCCTGCAACCTGTACGTGCGCTTCCTGGAAGTGTCCTTCTTCGGGCAGTAGCCCGAGACCTCAGGGCGTGGTGAGCGTCCGCGCCTGCAGGTCGCTGCCCACCACGAGGGTTGCCCCCGAGGGCAGCTCCACCCAGCTCGCGGGCCGAGCCAGGTGACTGGCCACCACCACCGTGCGCTGGCGCCGGTGAGCCCCCAAGGTCGGCTGGATGTCCGAGGTCCGCGCGTCCACGCCGCACGCCTCGCACGCCGCCGAGCCCTCCATCCGCATGTAGTACAGCGGCAGCTCCCCCAAACGCGTCGCCGCGAGCACCGCGCCGTTGGCGGCCAGCAGGTTCAGGTTCGAC
Organism: Myxococcaceae bacterium JPH2; assembly: GCA_016458225.1. Classification (NCBI taxonomy): domain Bacteria; kingdom Pseudomonadati; phylum Myxococcota; class Myxococcia; order Myxococcales; family Myxococcaceae; species Myxococcaceae bacterium JPH2. The sequence continues at coordinate 59,259 of JAEMGR010000039.1, forward strand.
GCGCGCGGCACCCCCGCTTCCGCCGACGCGCGCGCCACCTCCAAGGCCGTGCGCGCCAGGAGGTCGCCAGCGATCTCCGGCTCCAACCGGGGGTCATCCGTCCGCCCGAGCGCGCGCAGGTGCTTGAGGAACACGGCGAAGAGGACCTCGCTGTCGGTGGGCCCACGCACCTGCCGTTGGAGGTGGTCGGGAAGCCCCGCCAGCAAGGAGGCGCGCAGGCGCTCGAAGCCCTCCACCCGGCCCTGGTGTGCGAAGAGCCAGCGTCGCGCGCGAAACGGCTGCGTGTTCTCCTCGTGGGCCAGGCCCATGGGGAGCCGTTGCGCATGGAACAGGAGCGCCTCGGACTCGATGTCTGGCAGCACCCGCGCCAAGGTCAGCTCCGTCTCCGCGCGGAAGCGCCGCAGCAGGACTTCCTCCTGCGCATAACTGCCCACGCCCACCGCGTTGGGCGTTGCGTCACCCTGGAGACGGACCTGCCCGCCCAGACGCAGCAGCTCGCACCGGAGCAGGTTCGGATCAGACGTCAGTGCCGCGAGGACGACGGACATGAGGCAGAGCCCCCCTTCGGCTCGCCTCATAGATAGTGACGAGGGTCTCGACCCTCAAGCGACCCACCTGTCTCCCATCCCCCAGGCTAAGCGCTTGAAAGGGCTGGTCGTGGCGCCTAACCTCCGACGGCCTGAAGGTCGCATCCCGGGAGAGGGCCGGGGTGCGGGTCTTCACCGGAGACGGAATGTCGGACGAGATTGCAATCGGCATCGACTTGGGTACGTCGTACTCGTGCGTATCCGTCGTCCAGGACGGACAACCGGTGGTCATCCCCAACGAGTGGGGAGAGACGACCCATGCATCGTGCGTGTCGTTCCTGGATGACGGCTCGGTGTTGGTGGGCAACGCCGCCAAGCGCAACATCATCACCAACCCCGAGTCGACGGTGTATTCCGCCAAGCGACTCATCGGGCGCTACTACTTCTCCGATGAGGTGAAGAAGGCGCAGGCGGTGATGCCGTACCGCATCGTCGAGGGCGACAACAACTCGGTGCGCATCGGAGTGAATGACCGGAGCTACTCGCTGCCGGAGATCTCCGCGCTGGTGCTCAAGGAGATGAAGGCCGTCGCGGAGACGTACCTCGGCCGCGCTGTCACCAAGGCGGTGGTGACGGTGCCCGCGTACTTCAACGACAACCAGCGGCAGGCCACCAAGGACGCCGGGCGCATCGCGGGGCTGGAGGTGCTGCGCATCCTCAACGAGCCCACCGCCGCGGCGCTCGCCTACGGGTTCGGCCGGGACGTCAACCAGCGGGTGGTGGTCTACGACCTGGGGGGTGGCACGTTCGACGTGTCCATCCTGGAGATCGGCAAGGACGTCTTCGAGGTGCTCGCCACGGCGGGCGACACGTACCTGGGCGGCGACGACTTCGACGATCGCATCATGACGTGGCTGGCGGATGACTTCCTCAACCGCACGCGGCTGGACGTCCGCCAGAACAAGTACTGCCTCCAGATGCTCAAGGAGGCGGCGGAGAAGGCGAAGATCGACGTGGGCCAGAACGGCACCGCCGACGTCCTCTGCCAGGGCATCTGTCAGGACGCCAACGGCAACGTGCTGGACCTGCGCAACACGCTGAACCAGGACCAGTTCAACCGCATGGTGATGGACCTGGTGCAGCGCACCTTCAAGGTCTGTGACGAGGCGCTCCAGAGCGCGCGGCTCACCGCGGCGGACATCGACGCGGTCATCCTGGTGGGCGGGCCCACGCGGCTGCCCATCATCCGCAACTCGGTGAAGCACTACTTCCAGAAGGGCCCGCTGGAGGGCATCAACCCGGATCAGGTCGTGGCCATGGGCGCCGCGCTCCAGTCGCACGCGCTGCTGGACAGCCGGACGGAGACGTTCCTGGTGGACGTCACGCCGCTCACGCTGCGCATCGGCACGGTGGGTGGCTACACCGAGAAGATCATCGACAAGAACACGCCGGTCCCCATCGACCGCTCGAAGACCTTCACCACCAGCCGCGACGGGCAAGAGAAGGTGAAGATCCGCGTGTATCAGGGCGAGTCCAACCGCGCCGACGAGTGCGAGATGCTGGGCGAGTTCGAGTTCGCGGGCTTCCGCATCGGCTACCGCGGCGAGGTGAAGATCGAGGTCACCTTCGAGATCAACACCGACGGCCTGGTGCATGTCTCGGCGTGCGACGTGGAGACGGGCCAGAAGACGTCCACGACCATCACCTTGTCCTCGGGCATGACGGAGGCCGACATCCAGCAGTCCATCCAGGCCAACCGCAACATCCGCCTCGCGGGCCACAACTCCAACGACCTGCCCGCCGTGGCCCAGTAGGCAACTCCGATGTCCGAGCCTTCAGACCCCAGCGCCGCGAAACCGCCGGGGCCCCCAGCCCCCACCGCGCCCCGCCCCGCCATGCCGCGGCTGACGGCGGCGCCGCTGTCTCCCACCTCGGGGGCAGTGCCGGCAGCGCGTCCGCCCGGGTCCGCCGCCTCGGTCCCCGCCGTGGGAGCAGCGGCGCCTCGGCCTCCGGGAGTCCCCGCCACGCCGGTGCCACCTCGGCCCCCCGCGGGCGTAGCGCCCCCGCCTCCGCCCAAGGCCGCCAGTGAAGGCGCCGATGCGAACCTGCCCGTGGGCGCGCGCCCGACCGCCACGGGGATGCCCTCTGTCCCCGCGGCGCGCACCACCGCCGCGACGCCCAGCGTGAGTCCACCGCGAGTTCCCGCGGCGCCTGGAGCCACCGCGACTCCCGCCGTCCCGCCCCGGGTCGCGAGCCCGCCCCCGCCGCCTCGTGCCACGAGCGCGACGCCCACCGTGAGCCCAAGCACGGGCGCCCCGCGCGCGGTACCGACCGTGGGAGCGACCGCGACACCCGCAGTGCCCAACGTGGCCCCCGCGACACCCGCAGTGCCCAACGTGGCCCCCGCCGTTCCTGGCGTGGCAGCGGCGACTCCGGTAGCACCCGCGAGCCCTCCGCTCCCTCCTCGGGCCACGGTCTCCGTGCCCTCGGTGGCGGCCGTGACGGCGCCCGCTGCGCCGCGACCGCCCAGCTCCGCGGTGCCCAGCGTGGCGCCCGCGAGCCCTCCGATCCCGCCCCGAGCGACGGTCTCCGTGCCGAGCATCGGCGGAGGAAGTCCCGCCACGCCCCCGGCACCGCCTCGCGCGACCGCCACGGTGCCCACGGTGGCGCCCGCGCGGCCCCCGAATGCGCTTCGGCCCGCCGGGATGCCACCCGCGGCCGCTCAGCGAGAGACCGTCCCCGGCATCCCGCCCGTGAGCCCCACGGTCAGCGCCTCTCAACGCGAGACAGTCCCCGGCATCCCGCCCGTGAGCCCCACGGTCAGCGCCTCTCAACGCGAGACCGTCCCCGGCATCCCGCCCGT